>JBGSPT010000105.1:0-4178 GCA_041738475.1 Treponematales bacterium | reverse complement strand
CGGGTGGAGGCCACGTCGTTGGCCGCGAAGGCGTTCACGAAGATCCGGGGGTCGCCCTCCTCCTCCCAGCGCCAGGCGCGGAGGGCGCCCAGGTCCGGGGCCGCGGAGGCCATGGCCTTAAGGGCGGCGGCCCCGTCCAGTCCCAGGGCCATGCAGGTCTCCAGGGCGAGACAGAGATTCTCCTCGAACTCCTCGTAGCCCAGGTCCGGCAGGAAGGGCCTCAGCTCCTCCGGAAGGCGGGCGGGGGCGATCCGGATCTCCGCTCCCGCCCCGGCGGCGGCCTTTCGAAGCTCCGGAAGATCCTCCCCGGCGGAGCAGACCACGAGGCCTCCACGGGGCACCGACCGGGCCAGGGCCCGGGCCACCTCTCCCCGGGAGGACCCCTGTTCGGACTCGTGGTCCACCCGGACGTTGGTGACCACACAGACTCCGATGCCCAGGATCCCGGAAGACTCCACCTCCTGGCTCTCCGGCCGGACGCTCATGATCTCCGCGACCAGGACCTCCGCCCCCTCGGTCCGGGCGGTCCGGAGAAGCCGTTTTTGCTCCAGGATGGTCGCCGGCCCGAAGCGCGAAACGTCCCGCTCCGTGCCGTCCGGGAGGATCAGCCGGGGCCGGGATCCCGTGGTCTTGGCCAGGGTTTTCCTGCCGGCTCCCCGGAGGGCCGCGGCGATCAGGCGGACGACGCTGGATTTTCCCCGGGTTCCGGTGACCCCGATCCGGAGCGCAACGGCCTTCCGGTCCCGGCGCAAGATAAAGGCTTCCGCGGCCAGGAAGGCCAGGAAAACGAGGAAAAACTCGACGGTGACGAGAAGGATTCGCACGGACAAACAGTACTCGGACGGGAGGCTCTTGTACAGGCTGTCCGGGAGCCCGAGGCCGACGACGGGCTAAGGCTCCGCGTCCTCCGGCCGGAGGATATCCCGGAGAACCCCCCGGAGGTCTTCCAGGGTATAGGGCTTTTCCAGACAGCGGTCGAAGCCGCTCTCCCGGGCCCGCTCCTCGGCTTCCGCGCCGGAAACGGCCACCAGGGCTATCCGGGACCCCCCGGCCCGGATCCGGCGGGCGGCCTCGAAGCCGTCCACCCCGGGCATGGAGAGATCCAGCAGGGCCGCCGCATACCCTCCCGCCAGGACGCGGATGACGGCCTCAGACCCGCCTTCCACGGCGTCGGCTTCCCAGCCGACGTGGGCCAGCATGCGGGCCAGGATCTCGCGGTTGCAGGAATCGTCGTCCGCTATCAGGGCTTTCATCGCTCCCCGCCGCCGCCTATTCCATGGGATCGATGGTGTAGAGGGTGCCCTCCCGGGACATCTCCACCGCCATCGACGTGCGTCCCCGGAGCTTTGCCTGGTAGAAGATCTCCAGCTCCTGGAGCTCCGTGTCCGTACGGTTCGGATCGTGATGGAACAAGAGGAGCCGCTTGACCCCGGCCTTGTGGGCGGCGTTGATAGCGTGCTCGAAGGAGGAATGCCCCCAGCCGACCTTGCCGGCGACGTACTCCTTGGCGGTGTACTGGGTATCGTGGACCAGGAGATCCGCGCCGGCCATGAAGCCCTGGATCTTCTCGTTCTGCTCCCGGGCGGCTTCCTCCCCTTCCCGGGCGTAGGACTCGTCGTACTGGGGATCCGCGGGATCCGTGGGGAAGACGTTCCGGAAGGGCTCGTTGTCGTAGAGGGTGACGAAGCTCCGTCCCCGATACTCGAAGCGGTAGCCCAGGCATAGGATGGGGTGGTTCAGGTACTTGGTCGTGAGCCAGATGCCGTCCCCCAGGTCGAAGGTGGCTTCCTTGATCTGCTCGTAGGTGATCTTGGCCGCCAATTCCTCCTGACGGACCGGCCAATACCGGTAGGAGAGCTGGGAACCGATGACCTTCTCGAGGGGGTCGTCCTCGTAGGTGATGGGACCCCGGATCCGGAGCTCCGTACCCGGGACGTAGATGGGCGTGAACATGGGAAAGCCCATGATGTGGTCCCAGTGGGTATGGGTGATGAAGATGTCCGCGGAGATCGGCCCCTTGGGGAAGTCCGTGCGCATGAGGGAGTCGCCCAGCTGTCGTATCCCCGAACCGGCGTCGATGATAATCAGCCGCTTTCCGCAGCGGACCTCGATGCAGGCCGTGTTCCCCCCGAACTCGACGGTGTCCGGGCCCGGCGTGGGCATGGAACCCCGATCTCCCCAGATCTTGACGGTGAACATGGGTTTCTCTCCTAGGAAGACTATACCGGAACCGGGCTTATTGAGCCAGTCGCAGGAAGACCTTGGCCTTGTCGATCTCGGCGTTCACGGGACCCTCGAGTTCCTCCAGGGTTTCCTTGCGGAATTTCAGCTCCTCGAAGACCGAGGGGGGCAGTTTGTCCGGATAGAGGTTGCCCGAAAAGCCTATGCCCTCCCGGCTGGCGTAGTAGTTGGCCACCGCCACGGTGAGTATCACCTCGCGGTTCTCCCCCTGGTACTCGTCGAAGGCGTGGTGGTACCGGGCCGCGTCGGAGATGGCGCCGTCCAGGTGCCAGGCCGCGGCGATGAGGGCCCCCGCGTCCGCGTGGTCCAGCTCCAGGGTCCGCTTCTCCGCCACGTGCAGGGATACCCGGTCCCGGTCCGCCACGGCCATGGTCCGTACGTACTCCTCCGCCAGGGCGTTGTTCAGGGGGATTTTGCCGATGTCGTGTAAAAGGCCCGCGGCGAAGTACTCCTCCAGGGACTTGGAGTCCACCCCCCGCTTTTTGGCGATCAGCTTGGCCGTCACCCCCGCGCAGAGGGAATGCCTCCAGAAGCCCTCCATGTTCAAGGCGCGAAAATCCTTGTTGGAAGTGAACTTGTCCAGCACCGCCGTGGAGAGGGCCAGGTTCTTCACCGTATTGACCCCCAGCATGATGATCGCCCGTACCAGGCTGGTCACCTGGGTGCCCAGGCCGTAGTAGGCGGAATTGATGAGCTTGAGCACCTTGCCCATGAGCACGGGATCCAGGGCTATGACCCTGTCCAGGTCGATGGGGCTGGTCTTGGGATTGTTGCAGACTTCCAGGACCTTGGAGACGGTCGTCGGGAGGCTCGGCATGGAGCCGATGTAATCCCGGACCTTCAGGAGGTTGCTAGTTCCTGCCATGACCCTTCTCCCGTCGCATGATGTCTATCAGTTTAGCCAGCTTGGAGGAGACGGGGACCCCGCAGACCTCCGTCGGCCGGCCCTGGGGATCGAAGACCACGGGCGCCTCCCCCTTCGGCTCCGAAGCCGATTCGTCCGCGGCACCTTCCGCTCCGGACGCGGGGATCCGTTCGTCCCGCCTCCGGTCCGCCCGGGCCCGCCGTTCATCCCGGCGCCGGTCTCCCCCGTCCCGCCTGTCCATCCAGGACCTGCGTTCCTTCGGGGTAGCCCGTCGGTCCGCGCCCTTTCTCCGCTCGTCGGCGCGGCGGTCGCCCAGCTTTTGGGCCTCCCTCAGCAGGGACGAAGCGCCGGGAACCGACCGATCCAGGGCCGCCGCGGCTTCGCCCACCTTGTCCTCCGCGGCCTTTCGGGCCGCCTCGTCCTGGGATTCCAGGTCTCCGTCCCCGAGGGCGCGGATCAGGTCGTCCATCTGTCGGGCGACCCCGCTCTCTTCCAGTTCCTTCCGTTTTTCCTCGGGCAGGGAATCCGTGAGGCCCTTCAGGTAGGAAAGGAGATCCGCGATCTCCTCGCCCTGGCACTCCCCGGCGCCGGATTCGCAGCCTTCCGCACCCGCGGTCCCGGATCCGCCCTCCGGAAGACCTTCCGCCCCCGGTTCGCCCCCGCCGGATGCGGGTTCTCCGGCCTCTTCCTCGGCGGATTCCATCCCGGATTCCGGTTCCGGTTCCGGTTCCAGTGCGGGGCGCTCCGGGGGCTCGACGTCGGGCTCCTCGCCCTCCTCGAGCACCACCTCGGGCTCCTCCTGGCCGAGATCTTCGTCGAATTCCTCGAACTCCGGCTCGGCTTCCGGGATTTCGGCTTCCTGCCCGGCGGGCGCTTCCATGGCCTCCGGTTCCCCCGGTGCTTCCTCGAACGCGGCCTCCTCCAGGGGTTCCGGAGCCGGTTCAGGACGGAGGCGGGGCCGCGGCTGTTCCGGGGGAGGCGGAACGTAGGATTGCGGAGCCTGCGGGGGCGGGGGATACGCGGGCTGGGCTTGAGGCTGCGGCTGAGGCTGGGGAGCCTGGGCCTGGGGCGC
>JBGSPT010000429.1:0-2634 GCA_041738475.1 Treponematales bacterium | reverse complement strand
TGCACCTCGCAATCGGCCGGTGTTCCGGGGCTCACCCCGCCCGGCCGTGCCGCGAAGGAGCCCTGTCAGCGATAGAGGAGATAAAAATAAAAGAAGTAGGTTCGACGGGGGGATGAGGCGGTTGGACTGTTCGCGCCTCGGCCGCATGTGCGGCGGGCGGCGGATCCTTCCGGTGCCATGCCCGGGAAGCTAGCACGCCGGGAAAAAAGAATCAAGTTACTGCCGAGAGAAACTCAAACTTTGAACCGCCCCATCCGCTCGGTCACCGCGTTGATCCCGTCCCGGTTCCGGACGGTCAGGTCCGCGCTCACGGTGGAGGCCTGGGAGACCTCCGCCGCCCCGGAGGCGATCTCGGTCATGCTGTGCTCGATCTCCACGCTGGAATCCAGGAGGCGTTTCATCTCCCCGATTACGGCGTCCGCGCCCTCCCGCATCTCCCCGGCCCCGGCGCGGACCTCCTCGGTGATCTCGTGGATCTGGCCCAGGGCCTCCAGGACCTGGGCGGAACCGGCGGACTGCTCCGCCATGGCGGCCAGGATTCCATCCTCGACCCTGCGGATCTCCTCGATCTTGTCCACCAGCTCGGAAAATCGCGAGGAGGACTCGTCCGCGGAGGCGACCACCGCGGAGATAGCCCCGGATATCTCCCGGACATCCTGGGAGATGGCCTTGGACTGCCGGGCCGCGTTCTCCGCGAGCTTGCGGATCTCGTCGGCCACCACGGCGAAACCCCGCCCCGCCTCTCCGGCGTGGGCAGCCTCGATGGCCGCGTTCATGGCCAGCAGGTTGGTCTGGGCGGCGATGGAAGCGATCAGGGCGTTGGCGTCCCCGAGTCGTTCCGACCGGTCGGCAATGCCCTTCACGTCCTGGACCGTCCGGTCCAGGACGGTCTTGCCCTCCCCCGCGGACCGTGTGAGCCGTACGTATTCCTCTCCCAGGCGCTCGATGTTCCCCGTGACGGAGCGCACGTTGGCCACCATCTCCTCGATGGAGGCCGAGGAGTTCGCCACCGCCTCGGATTGGCGCTCGATCACCCGGTTCAGGGAGCGGAGGTTCTCCACGATCCGCTCCACCGTGGCGGAGGACTCGGTCACCCCGGCGCTCTGGTCCACGGTGCGGCGTCGGACGCTCTCCACGTTGGCGCTGATCTGGACCGCAGCGGAGGCCGTCTCCTCCATGGTGGCCGAGAGCTCGGACCCGACGTCGGAGAGGGCCGCGGCGGCGTCCAGGATCTCCCGCACCATCCGCGCCAGCTCTCCCTGGAATTCGTTGAAATACCCGGCCAGCCGGCCCAGCTCGTCCCGGGATTTCACGGCGATCCGCGCGGTCAGGTCCCCTCCGCCCTGGGCGATCTCCCGGAGTGAATCCGAGACGGACCGGGCGGAGCGGACCACGGAAAGGATAACCGCCAGGGCCAGGAGGGCGGCCACGGTATATCCCGCGGCTACGGACACGGTCACGACCAGGAAGGTCCGCCGGCCCTCCGCGGCGTATGCGCGGGCCACGCCGAGCTGCTGGTCGATCTCGGATTGGATGGTGACGGCCAGCATGTCCACGAAGGCCGTCAACTGGTCGTGGAACCGCTCGTCCCGGAACTCGTAGTCCCCTCGGCCGTAGTACATGTAGATCTTCCGGACGGCGCCTTCCGCGAGCCTCCGGGCGGAAAGGTCCCGGAGGATCCCCAGGGCGGACTGTCCGGCGGTGAGGGAAACGGCCGGGGAATCCAGGTTCACGATCATGCGGGCCAGGGTGTCCAGGAGAATCGTAGCTTCCCCCAGGGTCACGGGTTGGTCGCTTTCCAGGATGGGGGGGACGATGCTGCGGATGAGGTGGGCCGCGTCCTTGGCTTCCTCCAGAAGGACGATGCTGGAGATGGGGGAGCCGAACTCCGTGCCCCGCTCCTCCTCCGCTATGATGGGCATGATGGACGTCAGGGCGCCGAGGCTGATGGAGTAGAGATTCCGGAAGGACACGTACTTGTTGCCCGGGTCCGCGCGGGTCCTGAAATCCGCCACCGAATCGATCCCCCGCTGGGCCTTCTCCTTGACCACGTCGGGTATCCGGGATGCGGCCATGCGGATCACGAAGTCGGACACCTTGGTGTCCGTATCCTGGTATTGGGCGTCCATCTCGAGCTTCCGGGCCTTCCCGGCGATGTACAGCTCCGTAAGCGCCCGTTCGTCCTGGAGTTCCTGGATAAGCTTGGACGCGGAACGCAGGAATTCCAGGTTCCGGACGCTTTCCCCGAGTTCCCGGGTATCCTCGGAGACGCCCCGTACGATCACCGCGGCGAACCCCAGGCCGATCAGGATCGAAACCGCCAGGGGCGCTATCAGCTTCCATCTGAGAGACAGGGTTCGGGTCTTCATTGGCAAGAGTATACCCCCGGTTCCGGAATCGATAAAGCGGTTAAATCTCTAATATGATAAATCCTCTATGTCCCCGGTATGCTATGATATACACCGGGGAAGGAGGAGGGGATGCCGGACGGATCTGGCCGCCTGCGGGGCAGGGTCTGCGTCGTAACGGGCGCCACATCGGGGATCGGACTGGCGACAGCCGCGGCCCTGGCTCGGCTCGGAGCCCTGGTGATCGGGATCGGGCGGGACGCCGGGCGCGCCGAAACCGCCCTGC
>JBGSPT010000421.1:0-2225 GCA_041738475.1 Treponematales bacterium | reverse complement strand
TCACCAGGGCGCCCACGGCCACGGCGTAGGCCGAGGGCACGCCGTAGTCCGCCTGATCCCGGAAGGCGTCGTACAGGAAGATCTCCAGGGTCGAGGTGGCCCCAACGATGTGCCGCTCCGTGATCCCCCCCCGGAAGGGCGGCCCCCCGGCGGTCATCAGGAAAGGCACGGAAAACTCCTTGAAGGATTTCACGAACTCCAGGGCGCCCATCACCAGGATGGTGGTCCGCGCGGAAGGCAGGTAGATCCACCGTGCCAGGGTCCAGCCCCGGGCCCCGTCCAGCCGGGCCGCCTCCAGGACGCCCCGGGAAAGCTTGCGCAGGGAGGCGTAGACCGCGAAGGCCGCGAGGGGGACCCCGAGCCACACGTCCACCCCCAGGGCCGCCAGGAAACCCGCAGCCGGGTCCGTCAGGAGATTCAGCTCGAAGCCCAGGAGGGCGGACAGGACGGACCTGCCCCCGGAACCGTGGACGATCATCCTCCAGATCGGCACGGCTATGAAAGCGGGCACGCCCCAGGGCACCAGGAGGGCCGCGAAGAGGGGCTTGAATCCCCTTCGGGCTTCGAGCAGGGCGCAGGCCAGGCAGAAGCCGATCCCCAGGGTCAACCCGGCGGAGAGGGAAGCCCATGCCAGGGTGATGCCCAGGGAAAGGACGAAGGCCCGGTCCCGGAACAGCAGGGAATAGTTCGAGAGTCCCGCCCAGCTCCTCTCGCCCCACACGTCGTGGAACAGGGATTCCCGGAGCGCCGCGGCGAAGGGCAGGACCCCCGCGGTCAGGACCAGGAGGATCAGGGGGACCGCCGCGGCCTTGAGGAACCGCGACGGCCCGAAAAGCCGGCTCTGGTCCACTCGGTCAGAAGACCAGGTTGATCGCCTTGATCTTCTTCACGTTCTTGATGCCCTCGGGAACGAGCTTGGCGTCCTTGTCCCAGACCAGGACCAGGGGGAATTCGTCCGGGGACAGGCCCGACCCGTCCTTGTACATCGCAAGGATCACGTCCGCGTTGCCGTGGAGCTCCCGGGAATCCAGGGTCACCTTGAACCCGTCCTCCGCGGTGATCTCAACCTTGTACCCCGTCTTGGCGGCGGCTGCGTCGTAGGAGAGGATCTCCGTAGCCTGGCGATGGGGGGCGTACTTCGGATCGTCCGCGTAGGCCAGGGCCAGGTAGAGGGGGAAGCCGACGTAGGAGCCGGATATGTCCTTCCGCACGAAGGTCACCTCCCGGCGGTGGCAGCTCACGCAGGACTGAACCGTGGAACGGTCGATGGTCTCGCCCATCTTCCCGGAGAAGGAGAGGGTGAAGTCCTTGAAGTCCTTCTCCTTGACCACGATCTTCTTGACCATCCGCACCGAGAGGTGTCCCTCGATGTTCGGCTGCTTCGGCCCGACCTTGACGGTCCGGATGTAGCCCGGATCCTTGGGCAGGTAGTCCCCGTCGATCCGGAAGGCCAGGAGCCAGTCCCCGTCGGCCTGGTCCAGGATCCGGGATCCGGGATAGGTCATCTCGTAGCCGTCCAGGGCCACGAAGGTGACGGAGTCGTCCGCGGACACGTCCATGTACCGGTCCAGCAGATCCTTCAGCTTCACGCCCCCGTAGCGGTTGGTGTACTTCGTGCCCGCGCTGGTGGTGTAGCTCCCCACGGCCTCCACGTAGGCGGGATCCTTCTCGAGCTGGGCCAGGGTGAAGGAAGCCTTCTTGCCGTTGATGTCCAGGTCCAGCACGAAGGCCGCCGCATCCGAGGCCGCGGCGCTCGGGGCCAGGCTGGTCGTGATGGAGGCCAGGTCGCGCACCCAGAGGTTGGTCGGGGCGTCCCCCATGACCATGGGCTTTTCCAGGGGCTTTCCGTCCATGGTGTCCGCCAGGATCAGGGCGTCCGGGGCCAGGTCCTTCGTGGAGAAGGTGGCGGAGTATCCGTCCGCGGCGGTCAGGGTCACCTCGTAGCCCTTGGCCCAGAGCCCCGGGTCGAAGGCGTAGGGGTGGGCCGAGTCGGCGCCGTCCACCATGGCCAGGACGGCGCGCAGGGATACGCCCTTGTAGGTCGACGTCACCCCCTTGCGGGTGCCCGTCTTTTCGACGTAGTCCTTCCCGGCGGCCTTGAGCTTGGCGTAGTAGGACGCCGTGAGGGAGTCCTTCCGGATTCCCGACAGCTCCACGCTCCAGCCCTCGTGGGAGCCCGAGGTCGCTCCGCTGCCCGCGTCCGCGCTGGCGGCGCTGGCCGCGTC
>JBGSPT010000409.1:0-8567 GCA_041738475.1 Treponematales bacterium | reverse complement strand
GCCCGGTTCGAGGAGGCCCGGGCCGCTGTCCTGGCGGCATCGGGAAGGGCGGAGGCGGCCCGGCTGGGCGAGTCCCGGAGGCGGTCGCTTTCGGAGGAGCGGAAAGTGTTGGAGGAGACCGGCCGGACCCTGGAAGGCCTTTCCAGGCTCCTGAACGGCGAACTGCCCGGAAGCCGCCTTCCCTTCAAGAACTACGCCCTGTCCCTGTACCTGCGCCAGGTGGCCCTGGCGGCCTCCCGCCGCCTACTGGACATGTCCGACCGCCGGTATTCCCTGTCCGTGGACGAGGGCCCCGCCCGGGGGACCGCGAAGGCGGGTCTCGAACTTTCGGTGCACGATTCCTTCACCGGACGATCCCGGCCCGCGGGCACCCTCTCGGGGGGGGAGAAATTCCTGGCATCCATCGCCCTGGCCCTGGGCTTGGCGGACGTGATCACCCGGCGGGCGGGGGGCATCGTCCTGGACGCGGTCTTCATCGACGAGGGCTTCGGGTCCCTGGACGACGAGGCCCTGGACCGGGCCGTGGAGGTCCTGGACCGGGTGCGGGAAGGACGGATGGTGGGCCTCATATCCCATGTCCCCGAGCTCCGGGACCGGATTCCCGCGCGCATCGAGGTGGTGAAGGGAAGGGGAGGATCCCGGATCAAGATCGAAGGGCCGGATTGACGGGTAAAGCCGGTCTCAGCGTACCGCGGTCCGGGCCGACCTGGGATCGACCCGGGCCCCGGACTTCTAGTCCGCCTTGCCCGGTCCCCGGGGTTTCCCCCGTTCCGCCACCTGGATGCCCGCGATCTGGAGCATGCGCCGGAAGGCGGATTCGGGTTTTTTCAGCTCCCGGCTGCCCCGGGTGATCTTGCAGAGCGAAAGGCCCAGGTTCTGGGCTATCTGCCTCTGGGGAATGCCCGAAGCCAGGTCCTTCACCAGGGCCCAGCGCTTGGCGATCTCGTCGGCCTCGGATTTCGTGAACAGGCTGTACAGGAATTCCTCGATGAGCCGGGGATCGCGGGCCGCCGCGAGGGTAAGGGACATTTCCTTGAGGTTCCGGGCGATCAGGTCTATGTCTTCGGTGCGTTTCATATGTTACTACGGATAATATCACCATTCGCCGAAGCGCGCTACCCGGGAATCGATCCGCCCCCGGGGCTTGACTCTCCGTACGGATCGCGATATTCTGGGTGCACGTTTCTTTTAATAGAAACATACGACCGGTCCGATGAACCGTCGGAATCGACACAGTCCAGGAGTGCCCCATGAAACGAATCGTCCGCTTCGCCCCGGCCCTGGCCGCATTCGCGGTCCTCCTGTCCTCCTGCTCCCCCAAGACCGTCCCCGTCGTGGGGGTGGCCAAGTTCGTGTCCCATCCCGCCCTGGACGCCCTGGAGAAAGGAATCACCGACGAGATATCCGCGGCCCGCAAGGACGTCCAGTTCGACCTCCAGAACGCCAACGCCGACATGGGCACCGCGGCCCAGATCGCCCAGCGGTTCAAGAGCTCCAAGGTCAAGGTCGCCGTAGCCATCGCCACGCCCACCGCCCAGGCCATGGCCAACGCCGTCAAGGACATCCCCGTGGTCTACAGCGCAGTGACGGACCCGGTGTCCGCGGGGCTGGTCGCCTCCCTGGACAAGGGCGGGCCGAATGTCACCGGGACCTCGGACATGACCCCGGTGCGGGAACAGCTGGACCTCCTTCTGTCCCTGAAGCCGAACGCCCGGGTGGGGCACCTGTACAACGCCGGGGAGGCCAACTCCGTGAAGCTCGCGGAGCTGGTCCAGGCCTACTGCGCGGAGAAGGGGCTTTCCTTCGTCCCCGCCACGGTCACGAACTCCTCGGAAGTGCGTCAGGCCCTGCTTTCCATCGCCGGACGCGTGGACGGGGTATACCTGGGCAACGACAACACCGTCTTCTCCGCCATCAGCGCGGTGACGGAGATCTGCAACGAGCGGAAACTTCCCCTGGTGACCGCGGACCCGAGTTCAGCGGAGACGATGCCGATCCTGGCGGCCATGGGCTTTGACTACTACGCCATGGGCAGGTCCACGGGGAAGATCGTCCTGCGCATCCTCGCCGGAGAAAAGACCGCCGACATCCCCGCCTATTTCGCCAAGGATCCTTCGGAAATGGCCCTGGTCCTGAACAAGGACGTGGCCGCGGCGATCGGGGTCTCCATCCCCTCGGATCTGGAAGCCCTGGCCTCCCTGGTGATCGAGGGCGGCGCGGCCCGGCGGAAGTGACGGATGATCGAAGGGGTACTGGTCGAGGGCCTGGTCTACGGGATCCTGGCCCTCGGCGTCTTCATCTCCTTCCGGGTCCTCGATTTCCCGGACCTCACGGTGGAAGGGAGCTTTCCTTTCGGAGCCGCCGTGGGGAGCGCCCTGATCGTGGCTCGGATCCCGGTTCCCCTGGCCCTGGGAGCCGCCTTCCTGGCGGGGGCCCTGGCGGGGGCCGTCACCTCCGGGGTCTACCACGGCCTCCGGGTTCCCCCCCTGCTGGCGGGGATCGTCACCATGACGGGACTCTACTCGGTGGATCTCCGGGTCCTGGGCGGCCGGGCCAACCTCCCGCTCATCTCCTATAACCCGGTCATGAGGGCCGCGGAATCCTGGCTGGGCGGGTCCCTGGACCCCTCGATCCAGGCCTTCCTGGCCTTCCTCCTGACCGCGGGCGCCCTGGTCCTGATCCTGGACCTCTTCTTCCATACCGAAGCGGGGATAGCCCTGGGCGCCCTGGGGGACAACGAGGCCTCGGTGGTGTCCGCCGGGGTGGATCCCGTCCGGCTCCGGACCGCGGGCATCTGCCTGGCCAACGGCCTGGCCGGGCTCTCCGGGGCCTTCGCCGCCTCCTACCAGGGCTTCGCGGACGCCAACTTCGGCGCCGGGATCGTGGCCGCGGGCCTGGCGTCGGTCATGATCGGCGAGTTCCTCTTCCGGACCAACCGCATCGGCGGCCAGCTTGCCCGGGTCCTCCTGGGATCCGTCCTCTTCCGGGGCATCATGTACGCGGGCCGGTCCTGGGGATACCTGGGGGGCATCACCCCCAACGACCTCCGACTCCTGACCGCCGTCCTCATCGTGGCTTCCATAGCGGCGAGCCGCTATAAGAGCGGGACCGCGCCCGCAAGGAGGCGGGGATGATCCGTCTCGAGTCCGTGGAGGTTGTTTTCGGCCCGGGCGGCCCGGACGAGCGCCGGGTCCTGGACCGCCTGTCCCTTGCGGTTCCCCGGGGACAGTACGTCTCCCTGATCGGCTCCAACGGGGCCGGAAAGACCACCCTGCTCAACGCGATCGCGGGCTCCGTGCCCCTGGCGGGGGGCCGCATCCTGATCGACGGGGCCGACCAGTCCCGGCTCCCCGAGTGGAAACGGGCCCGGTACGTGGGCCGTGTACGTCAGGATCCCCTGGCGGGCACCGCTGGGGACATGACGGTCCTGGACAACCTGGCCCTGGCGTCCCGGAAGGGTCCCCGACGGCTCAGGCTCGCCGTGCCCGCCCGGCTAAGGCGGGAGCTTCAGGACCGCCTGGCCGAGCTTGGCATGGACCTGGAAGACCGGCTCCGGGAGAACGTGAACCGCCTGTCCGGGGGCCAGCGCCAGGCCCTGACCCTGCTCATGGCGTCCATTTCCCGTCCCGCGGTCCTGCTGCTGGACGAGCACACCGCCGCCCTGGACCCCCGGAATGCCCAGCTCGTGTCGGACCTGACCCGCCGCTTCACCGCGGAGTACGGCCTTACCGCCCTGGCGGTGACCCACGACATGCGCAGGGCCATCGACGAGGGGGACCGGCTGATCATGATGCACGAGGGCACCGTGGTCGCGGACGTGGCGGGGGACGCGAAGAAGGGCCTCACGGTGGAGCGCCTGGTGGACCTGTTCCGCCGCACCCGGGGCGGCGACTACGCCGAGGACAGGGACCTGCTTTCATAGCCGGGCGGTCGCTGCCTAGGAAGATACCTGGAACCATAGGAAGGACAGGATGAACAAGATGAAGAGAGGATGAACAGGATGGAAGTAAGGGGATATGGTCTCCCCCGTTTCTTTATCCTGTATATCCTTTCCCCATCCTGTTCATCCTGTCTGATCTATGGTTCCAAGGCCCGCTCTCCGTGTGCTCCGTGGTTGATTCCGAAAAATCCTAGTCCCGGAATTTGCGGCTGGCCAGGATGCGCCGGCCCTCGAAATCCCCCGCGGGGATGAAGAGATCCCGGATCGGCGCCGGGATCGAGCACTCCATCTCCGCGGAAAGGGTTATTCGGCCGTCGGAGCAGTACTTGGATCCCAGGTGGAAGATGAAATTCACGTCTCCGGATACGATGGTCCCCGTGGACCCCGGACGGCGCCAGACCGTCCGGCCCGCGTGGAAGGAGAAGCGGAAGGTCAGGGGGACTTCCAGGCGGAAGACCTCATACCCCACCAGTGCCCGGTCCAGGATGAGCCGGAACGCCGCCAGTACGGGATTGGTTCCCTCGTCCCGTTCCGGGAAAAGGAGGAGGCTCCCTTCGGGGTCCCGCATCCATGCGATTCCGCCGCATTCCGCGGCCCAGGATGCCATGAATCCCGCGAAGTCCTCCCGGAGCTTTCGCAGACGTTTCTCCCCGATCCGCTCACGCAGGCCCTCGGGATCCCCCACGGAAACGTAACAGAACCGGACGGAGATCTCCGAGCCCTCCGGGAGCTTGTCCCAGCCCGGGAAGCGCGCGGCGGCTTCCTGCGCAGCGGGCTTGACGGACTCCATGCCCGCGAAGGCCCGGATCTGCGAAAGCCTGTCCTTGGTGATGCCGGATTTCAGCGCCCCGGGTCCCAGGTAGTCCTCGGCTCCCAGGAAGAAGGCCCGGGCGATATCGGTCAGCTCCCCCTCGGTGTCCAGGACCCCCCAGGGGATGTCGGCGGCGGTCCCGAGGGCGGACGCGTATTTGCATATTCCCGGGTCCCCGATCCCCCCGATGTCCAGGTAGATCAAATCGGCGTTCGGGGGTTTCTGCATCGCGCGCTTCAAACCCCGGAGGGGCAGGATCTCCAGGTTCGCATCCGGCGGGAGCGCGGCCTTGAGGGCCCGTTCCGCCCGGTCCGGGGCTTCGGAGAAGACGAGGATCCTCATGCCCCCTCCATGCGCACTTCGTACGCCAGCAGTCGGCTGTCCGCGAAGTGCTGGACCGGGCGGAAGCGCTCCAGGATCACCCGGTCCAGGGAGGGAGCCACCGCGGGGGTGATCACCAGGGACCCGACGGGGGTAAGCCGGGATTCGATCTCCTCGGTCTCCTGGACGATTTCCTGTTTCACCAGCTTTTCCGGGTCCGAGTAGTACCGGAACGAGCCCGTATGCACCGCCGCCCGGATGCGGAGGGGCTCTCCGAGGCGGTTGTGCAGGCGGTCGTAGAGGAAGAGTTCGTGGAGGACGGCCATACCCGCCAGGACCGCGGACATGACCCGGGAGCCGAAGAGGAAGCCCGCCAGGGCCCCGTCGCCCTCCCATTGCCAGATCCGGCCGCCCCGGAATTCCACGCACCGGGAGACGATCTGCCGGAGATCCTCCAGGGCGCCCCGCATCGCGCTGTCCCCGTGGGTCTGGACCATCTTGGAGTTGTTGGCCACGTCCAGGCGGAGCAGGGCGAAGCGGAACTCGTCGTCGTCCAGCAGACGGCCCCAGTTGGGGGTGCGGCGCACCCGGGGATCCTCCATGAAGAGCTCCGTCTCCTCGTCCCAGAGGTAGCCTTCCACGCGGATCAGCTTGACGATCTCCGCCAGGCCGGGTACGGGATAGCGGCGGCCCATATAGCCTTCCCGGTCCAGGAGGATGAGCCGCTCCGCGAGATGGAGGAAGCGGTTTTCGGCGACCGCGTCGTTGACGATGTGGTGCGCCGCGAGCTGGGAGGTTATGGGGACCGTGACCGGGAATCCCGTGCGCTCGTGCAGGTCGTATTCGGCGAAAACGTCCCGCGCAAGGCGGGACATCATGTCGAGGTTGATCGCTTCGCACAGCGACTTTTTCGTGATCTGGGCCAGGTTGCTCCGGACCTTCATGTTTCTCCGTTTCGGTTCTTTTTGATATAGTCACTGTATCGCATTCCCCCGAGGAAGACCAGGGCGGTACTCCGCCGACCGGGGTCAGGAGTGACCATGAATCTCGGACTGCTGAGAGCCTCCCTGGAACGAGCGGCCAGGTTCGACTTCGCCCGGTCCTCGGGCCCCGGCGGGCAGAACGTCAACAAGACTAGCACGAAGGCCATAGCCCGGGTGAGCGTGGAGGATCTGGAGGGTCTGTCCGAGGCGGAGCGGGACAGGGTCCGTTCCCGCCTGGCCGGCCGGCTCACCGTGGAGGGCGAGCTGGTGGTCTACGCCCAGGACGAGAGGTCCCAGGTCCTGAACCGGTCCGCCGCCCTGGCACGCCTGGAGGCCCTGATCGTGAAGGCCGCCCACCGTCCCAAGGAGCGCCGGCCCACCTCCCCGACCCGGGCTTCCCGGGAACGGCGCCTCGCGGGGAAGAAGGCCCGGTCCGAGGTCAAGCGGGGCCGGGGCAGGCCCGAGGGCGAAGCCTAGCGTCTCGGGGGAACCGTGGAGCCGGTCCCGCGGCACCGAAGCGGGCTTCGGCGATCCCCAGGATGGGGTGCGCCGGACCCGGGGAGGCTATTCACCCAAGGCCGCCCGGATGTCCCGCTCCAGGGCCTCCGGCTCCGTGGCCGGGGAGTACCGGCGAACCCGATCCCCGTCGGGCGATACCAGGAACTTCGTGAAATTCCATTTGATTCCGTCTCCCAGGAGGCCCCGGGTCTTCCGCCTCAGCCAGGAGAACACCGGATGGGTTCCGGGTCCGTTCACCTCGATCTTGGACATGATCGGGAAGGTGACCCCGAAGTTCAGCTCGCAGAAGCGGGCGATCTCGGCGTCGTCCCCGGGCTCCTGGCGGGCGAACTGGTCGCAGGGGAAGGCGATGACCGCCAAACCCCGGTCCTTGTACTTGCGGTGCAGGGCTTCCAGGCCCTTGTACTGGGGCGTGAAGCCGCACTTGCTGGCGGTGTTGACCACCAGGATAGGCCGTCCCCGAAGGCTTCCGAAGTCGAACTCGCTTCCGTCGTTTTTCCGGGCCTTGAAATCATGGATCGTCGTGTTCATCGGTTTTCGCTCCGTACCGCGAAGATACTGAATTCCGCTCCCGGCCCGAAAGGCCGCGGTCCAATAAATCCGGGAAATTCGGCGGCGGCCTTGCGCTTCCGGGGAGGCCGTGTCTATCATCCCATCATGGAGAAGTACTGGTTCACCTACGAGGACATCCACGCGACCATCCGGGACCTGGCGGAGCGGATCCTGCAAAGCGGCTACGAGGCGGACGCCATCGTGGCCATCGGTTCCGGGGGCTTCATACCCGCCCGGATCCTGCGTACCTACATCAAAAAACCCATCTGGGCCGTGGGGATCGCATACTACGACGACGAAAACAAGCCCACCGACACCCCCCACAAGGTGCAGTGGGTGGACGAGGTGGAGCGCAAGCTCACGGGAAAGCGCATCCTCCTGGTGGACGAGGTGGACGATTCCCGGACGACCCTGGAGTACTGTATCCGGGAGCTCCTGACCCACAAGCCCGCTTCGGTGGCGGTTGCGGTCCTGCACAACAAGGACAAGGAAAAGCGCGGCGTGATCCCGCCGGAGGTGAAGCTCTACCTGGCCGGCCGGGAGCTCGAAGACAAGTGGATCTGCTACCCCTGGGACGCCCTGGATATCGAGGAGCAGAACCGCCAGGCCCATGGCGCCCGCTGAGCCGATACCCCCGGAATCCTTCCCGGACAAGGCGGAAGCCCGGGCCTGGGCACGGGACCTCCTCAGACGGACGAGTCCGGAAGACCGCGCCGCCCGCAGCGCAGCGGCGGCCGAACGGGTCCTGGGCATGGAGGCGCTCCGGGAATCCTCCCTGGTCCTCGCCTTCCTGAGCATGCCCTCGGAGATCGACACCTCCGCGGTGATCCGGGCGGCCCTGGGCGCGGGTAAGGCGGTGGCGGCTCCCCGCATCGAGGGCGGCGAGATCGTATTTGCCTATCTGGACGAGTCCTGGGAATCCCTGCCCCGGGACTCCCTGGGCATTCCGACCCCCCCCGCGGGGGACCCGATATCCCCCGGAGAATTGCGCCGGATGAAGGTCTTCGCCCTGATCCCGGGGCTCCTCTTCGATCGGACCGGCGGACGGCTGGGCCGGGGAAAGGGCTACTACGACCGGTTCCTGGCTTCCGTCCTTTCGACCTTGGGAACGGCCCCCGCCGAACAATCCCGATTCTTCGTCCCCTGCGGCTTCTGCTACGAAGCCCAGGTGGTGCCCCTCGTTCCCGTCACGGGGCGGGATGTCCGGGTGCCCCGGATCGCGACGGAAGCGGGCCTTCTCGGCCCGTCGGCCTGATCCCGGGCCGGCCTCTCCCGTCCGATCCCGCCTGCCCGTCCCGGGCAAGCGTCCCGGGCTTTCCCGGGCGGTATCCGCCCCATGACGAACCATCCCGTCTCCCCCCTGCGGGACTGCGCCCTGGTCTTCGCGGCCTGCCTCGACCTAACGCCTCCCGACAGGGCTGCCGCGGGGCTCCTGCCGGCC
>JBGSPT010000393.1:0-1576 GCA_041738475.1 Treponematales bacterium | reverse complement strand
CGGGGCTGGCCGCGGTGTTCAACCTCCTGGACCCGGACGCGGTCTTCCTGGGCGGAGGCGTGGCGGAGGCCTTCGACCTCCTCGAACCGATCCTCCGCCGGGAACTCCCGCCCCTCGTGCTCGCGGGCCGGGAGCGGCCTTTGACGATCCTGCGCAGTTATCTGGGCTACGACGCCGCCCTGGTGGGCGCCGGCGCCCTGGCCCTGTTCCCATACCCGTCGTAAGGAAGGACAACCGTGAAACGAGACTTCACAGGCCCCCTGGAAGCGTACATCGATCGGCTCAAGTCGACCCTGGACAAGATCTCCCGAGAGGAGATCAACGGATTCCTCAACCTCCTGGTGGACGCCCTGGAGGCGGGCAGGACCGTCTTCACCCTGGGCAACGGGGGCTCCGCGGCCACGGCCTCCCACATGGCCGTGGACTTCAACAAAGGTCTTTCCTACGGGAAGGCCCGGCGCTTCCGCTTCCTCTGCCTCTCGGACAACCTTCCAACCCTGACGGCCTACGCCAACGACGTGTCCTACGAGGACGTCTTCGTGGAGCCCCTCAAGAACTTCCTGGAGAGCGGGGATCTGGTGATCGCGATCTCGGGGTCCGGCAATTCCCGGAACGTCATCAAGGCTGTGGAGTACGCCAACGCCCGGGGAGCCGTGACCGTGGGTCTCACGGGCTACGACGGGGGCCTGCTCAAGAAGACCGCCCGCCACGGGGTCCACGTCCCCATCCGGGACATGCAGGTCACCGAGGACCTCCACATGGTCCTGGACCACCTGGCCTACGCGGTCCTGGGAGCGTACCTGCCCGACGAGGCCGGCGGGGCGAGCCGTGGCTGAACGCGACTACAGGGCGGCCTGGCCCCTCCCCTCGTCCACCCGCTTCCTGGCCGGCACCTCCGTCGAGATCGCCCGGGAGCTCGCCCGGGGCCCCGCGCCGGAGCACGCCCTCTTCGATTTCGACGGGACCCTGAGCCTGATCCGGGAGGGTTGGATGGACGTGATGGTCCCCCTCCTGGCGGGGATCCTGTCCGAGTACGCCCGGCCCGGGGAGACCGAGGCGGAGATTTCGGCGTTGGTGAAGGACTTCGTCACGGAGCTCACCGGAAAGCAGACGATCTATCAGATGATCCGTCTGGCCGAGGAGATCCGCTCCCGGGGCGGCGTGCCTCAGGACCCCCTGGATTACAAGGCCGAGTACCACCAGCGCCTCATGGAGCGGATCGCGTCCCGCCGGAAGGGACTGGCCGACGGAACGTTGCCCCGGGAGGAGGCCCTGGTGCCCGGGTCCCTGGAGATCCTGGGGCTCCTCCGGGACCGGGGTGTGGCCGTCTATATCGCCTCGGGCACCGACGAGGAGTATGTCCTGGAGGAGGCGGCCCTCCTGGGGGTGGACGAGTTCGCCCCGGGCCGGATCTACGGCGCCCAGGCGGACTACGCCTCCTTCTCCAAGGAGATGGTCATCCGCCGCATCCTGACCGAGAACCGGGTGGACGGCCGCCGCCTGGCCGCCTTCGGGGACGGGTACGTGGAGATCGCGGACTGCAAGGCCGCGGGGGGCGTGGCCGTGGCCGTGGCCA
>JBGSPT010000094.1:0-3052 GCA_041738475.1 Treponematales bacterium | reverse complement strand
CGGCGATCCTCACGTTTGCCGCAGCGCCTGTCCCGGGCGACGAGGAGGGAATCCGGATCCTGGTCCGTTCCGCGGGCCCGGCCGGCGACGCCTGGTCCGCCTCCTTGGCCTCCGCCCTGACCCGGTCGGCCCTCCTGGACTCGGTCATTCCCTGCCCCGAGGACCAGGATCCCTCGGAACTTGCGGCCCGCCTCTCCTGCGCCCTGGCCGTGGACGTGGAGTCCGATACTCCCGCAGGAAAGGACGCGGTTTCCCGGTGGCGGATCCTCGACCCCCTGACCTACGAAGCCCTGGCCTCGGGGACGATCACGGGCCCCTCCCCCACGGCACGCGAGCTGGCTGAATACTGGTGGATACCCCTGGTGGAGGCCGCGGAAACCTCCCTTCCGAAGGTCAAGAAGACCCTGGTGCGGGTCAGCGCCGCCCCGGGAACCACGGTCACGGGGCTTTCGGAGGAGCCCCTTACGATCCCGGAGGAGGGTTTCCTGGACCTTCCCCTCCGGGTCCCCGTGACCCTGCCCTGGAGGGCTGTCTCCAAGGGAGCCTATCCCGAGTCCGGGTACTTCGCGGCATTGGAGCAGGGCATGAACCTGGAGATCCCCCGCCGTCCCCTCCGTCTATGGTCCGTGGAAGCAGGCTTGACCATGCTGTCCTTCCCGGAGGTCTGGGCCCACAGGAACATCGGGGAGGATACCTATTTTATCCGCTTCGGTCTGGCCCAGTATCTCGCAGGGCTTTACCTTGTGAACGAAGAGTTCGGTGAAGAAACGCCGCCGGCAGTCCTCTCCCTTCCTCTGATTATGCCCGGGGCCGGGTTCGGCATGTACTTCCTACCGAGCGACGCCTATGTCCGTCCCTACGCATATGCCTCCGTCTTCGCAAGGATACTCCTTTTAAGCGGCGCCTTCGGCTTCGATACGGTAGCCCCGATCGGCACCGACGCCTTCCTGGGGGCCGAGTGGAGGGCCTTCCCCAGGACCGCGGTCTTCTTCGAACTCGGCGCGGCCTTCTACCCCTTCTGCGACGGGTTCCTGATGGCCGCCTCCCGGGGCGGCCAGGGGAATGACGGCCCCTACCTGAATCTTTTCGGGTCCGGTTGGTACTTCGAGGCGCCGCTGATCCGGTTCGGAACGAGGTTCACATTATGATCAACCGGTGTTTCCGTTATCCGGCATCCCGAACGTCTGCCGCCGCGTCGAGGCTCGGGCGCGCCGTCCTGGCCGCGGCTTCCCTGGCCCTGGCCTCCTGCTGGCACCCCGCCTTCGACCCGGAGATCTCCGGCTCCGAGGCGGTGATCCGGAAGCTCGGGGCGCCGATATTTGAATCGTCGACGGACATAGAGAATGGTTACGAAATGGAGAATGCCTGGTTTTTACCTACCGCATCGAATCCGATCACCGCAGGCCTCTTGCTCGTTCGAGCACCCTTTCGTTTGTACGTAATCTCGGGAATAGACAGGAGGGATGTTGTAAACGTATTCGGGGATCTGTATACAGCGTATGCGGCGACCGACATGAGTCCGGAAGTGCTGATCCTTTCCGAGCCGACCCAAGGTCAATGGTTTGATGCCATGAATCCTCTGGACCCTTCCCCAACGGCATTCCCTTATGCTTGTATCAGCACCTTCGGGATTGGACTCTCATACGATAGCGTTCTACACCAAGCTCAATGTCTTTGGATTGGATATAACTCATCATCCGTGCTTTCGTATGAAGTAACCCAATGGACAGGTGGAGGGGAACCGGTTTTTGGAGCCTCGATAAATCTCATCTTTTCTGACAATTCCTTCGTTTCCACCCCTGGAAGAGCATATTACCTTCAACATACAGGTTATTATTACCTCTCCTGCGGCCTTTCCGACGGCTCCCGGGCGATCTACCGCTGGTTGAATCCTTCCACCCAAGAACCCGTACGGTTCCCCGAGATCTACGGACCACTTATAGCAGGCCTCTCGGACGGCCGCCTTCTGGCGGAAAAGGACGGTATCGTTACCGTACTCAACCCGCACCTGGAGCGCCTGTTTTCCTTTCCAGCGGGGAAGCTCCGGTTCGTGCACGAACGGTGGGACGGGTCGGAGATGATAAGCGTATTCACCCGGACGATCTTCGTCCGGACTTCTCGGGACGACGACGGCGGTCGTCTGGACGTGGAGGTCTACGAGATTCCCAGCGCGGATCTGTACAAGCTGGCGGACTAGGAGCCTGTCGGACTTGTAGATTTTTAGCGCCGTTAGGCGCTAAAAATCCCGATTATCCGGCTCCTTTGGAGTTTGCAAATTAGAAGAATCGCATAAATGCGATTCTTCTGTTATTAAGGTGGGCAAGCCCGACAAACTCCTAGCGGAAGCTTTCCTTCATGGACTGCAGGAACTCCAGCATGGAGGCGTTCCCGGCGTAGCGGGTCTCCAGGTCCCGGAAGTAGCGGTCCCGGACCGCGGGATCCCGGATCCGGGCGGCCCCGTCCACGATGTCCGCGGCGTTGAAGAGGACTTCCTTCTGGCCCGCCGCCTGGAAGGCTTCCAGGTAGCGGGATATACGGGCGCGCATACCCGGCAGGGCCGCGGTCACGGCGTCGTTGTCCAGGAACTGGTCCATCCGGGCCCGCCCCGCGACCAGGGCCATGTTTCCGCCCGCCGAGAGGATTGCGTCCTCCTCCTCGGTGTATGCCGTGTACGCGGCCGTGACCGACGTATACCGGGCTTGTGCGCTCTCAAGTTCAGCCTTGAGCCGGTCCCGCTCCTCCCGCATGGCCGCAAACTCCGCGGGGGACACTCCCGCCGCGGTGGTCCGGGCGGCCCGGTCTGCCGCGATATCGGAGGTCCCCTGCACAGAAGCGAGCTGACCCTCCAGTACCCGGATCCTCTCCTCCGTGTCGGTCCGGTATTTCTGGAATGCCTCCGTCAGAGCCCGTCCGGACCTGCGAAGGTCCTCCAGGGCCTGGGGCACCTGTTCCGCGAAGGGATACCGGGCCAGGACCGCCGCGTATCCACCGAGAGCTTCCAGCCAGCGCCGGGCGGCCAGATCCTCCTCGGCGGCCCGAAGGGGTGCGGCGG
>JBGSPT010000362.1:0-3339 GCA_041738475.1 Treponematales bacterium | reverse complement strand
GGCCCGGCTTTCGGCCCATGCGGCCGCCGCGGGCGCCGCGGCGGTCAGCGCGGTCGCCCCCTTCTACTTCCACCACGACTCCGCGGGGGTCCTCGAGTATTACCGGAGGATCCTGGCGGCCGTGCCCGCGGGGTATCCGGTCTACGTCTACCACAATCCCCGGTTTTCGGGGTACGAGATCGACCTGCCCACCCTGCGGGTCCTGGCGGAGGAGGGCATCGCGGGCATCAAGGACGCCACCTTCGACATCGGGAAGTTCGCCCTCTACCAGCGTGAACTGGAACCCCGGGGCCTGGACATCGCCCTGGGCACCGAGTCCATGTGGCTGTCCGCCCGTGCCCTGGGCGCCGAAGCCTTCATCCCGGGCCTGGCAAACGCCTTCCCGGAACTCTGCCGGACCCTGCACCGTCAGGGCATGGACGGGGACTTCGAGGCCTGCCGGAAGACCCAGTTCCTGGTGAACCGGATCCGGGACATCATGTACCTGGCGGGTTCCACCCAGCAGGCCGTGTATTCCATGCTGAGGATCCGGGGTATCCTGGACGCCCTGCCCCGATCTCCCTTCGTGCCCTCCAGCCCCGGGCAGGAGGAGAAGATGCGATCCGCCCTGGCCGTCCTGGGCGTCCTGTAGGCCCGCCGTGCGCAGGATAGGCATCATCGACTGCGGGACCACGAACTCCCGCCTGCAATTGGTCGACGAGAAGGGGGCGGTCCTGGGGCGTGCGGCCGCCAAGATCGGCGTGAAGGACACCGCCGTCCAGGGCTCCAACCGGGCGCTCCGTGCGGGCCTGGAGGAGCTTTTCCGGATCTCCCTGGATTCCGCGGGGCTCGAGCCCGGCAATGTGGATTTCGTGATCTCCTCCGGGATGATCACCTCGGAACTGGGAATCCTGGAGCTCCCCCATATGCCCGCCCCCGCGGGCCTTTCGGACCTGGTCCGGGGCCTTGCGAAGGTGGAAGGGGAGCACCGGCTGGCCTTCGCCCCGGATCTCTACCTGGTGCGGGGCGTCAAGAACCAGGCCAATCCGCCCCCGGGCTCCCCGATCGCCGCCGTCCGGGCCCTGGACTTCATGCGGGGAGAGGAAACCCAGATCATGGGATTCCTGGAGCTGTACGGAGGCGGAATCCCGACGACGGTGGTGAACTTGAGCTCCCACACCAAGTACATCTCCGTGGACGAATCGGGCAGGATCCGGGGAAGCGTAACCACCCTGTCGGGGCAGGTCTACGAAAGCATCCTGAAGGAGACCTTCATAGGCAAATCCGTGTCCCCTCCCGCGAACCGGGACGCCGGACCGGAGCGGACTCCGGATGCCGAGGGGGATTCCCGCGCCTCGGCGGCGGAACTCGAGGCCGCCATGGATCTGGCCGCGGAGCTCGTGGATTCCGCGGGCTTCCTGCGGAGCCTGGTGGTGCCCCGGTTCCTGGACACCCTGATGGCCACGGACTGGCGGATCCGCAGGCGCTTCGTGGAATCCTGCCTGGCCGCCGACGACCTGTCCGCCATGAACCTCTTCCCGGAATACGGGTTCCCCGTCGGCACGCGGATAGTCCTGGTCGGACTTCCGGAGCGCTGCGGTATCTTCGAGCATCTCCTTCGGCGGAGCGGACGGGCTCCGGACGCGAGGATCGAGACGATCGCCGATCCCGACGAAGTCCTGCGGCTGGCCGCGGTCGGCGCCCTGGCCATCGCCCGGAAAGCGGGGCTCCTGTAGCCCCGAGCCCCGTCCCTCGGCGGCGACGGCACGAAATCCAAAATGCCGGATACGGAGCGTCCGAACCGGCGCCGCCTCCGGGCCGGCCTGTTGACAAGGCGCGGCAAGAAGTCATACTGGGGTTCCCTCGGAGCCCTCGGAGCGTCGTACGAATCCGCCGTTCCTTCAAGAAGGCTCCCGCCGAAAGGAGGACCCCATGAACCGGATGGCCCTGGGCGTGGCACTCGGATTCGCGGCCGGAACCGTACTGGGAGCCCTGATCGGGGCGCTCGCTGGAAACCTGGCCCTATGGCTCTCCGTCGGGATCGGGGCGGGCCTGTCCTTCGGAGCGGCCTTCGGGTACGCGGCCGCGACCCGCACGGATTGAGGAACCCGGATTTCCGGGACATCCACCGCAGGCCTGGAGCCTTCCGTTCCGGTCCCGCCTGGTTACTTGATCCCGTATACCTTGAGGACCGCCCGGCCGTCCTTTAGACGGCCCGCGGTACGGTAGTAGAACGTTATCGTCCGGATCAAACGCCGGCCGCCTTCCAGATCGACGGCCCGGGATCGAGTTCCCTCGGCGAACCGGTGCCGAAGCGGAATCTCGTCCTTCCTGCCGTCCCCGTAGGTGACCACGATGCGCTCGACCTCCACGTCGTTGCCCTCCGCCAGGAAGACGAGCCTCCGAAGGGCCCCCTCCTTGAGACGGACGGGGAGCACGTCGAAGTCCGCGGCGAAGCTGACCTTCAGCTCCCCGATGAGGTCGGCCTTGCCGATCAGGGTCCGGATCTCGGAATCGCTCTGGGCGAAGGAAACCGAGGCTGCGAGGCAGAAAAGGAAAGCGGTCACGTATCGCTTCATAGGACCTCCCGGGCACGCAGTATACCGCGGGCGGATCCGGATTTCCCGGGGCGGGCGGAGTTCAATTCCCTCCCAGCTCCTCCAGGGCCCGCTCGTAGAAATCCTCCACGGCCCACATCATCCGGTAATCCGGGTAGTCCGACATGAGGCGTTCGCACAGGGACCGCAGGTCCTGCCACTCCTCCCGATCCACATGTACGAAAATCTTCTGGTAGAGGACCTCCGGCAGGAAGGGATCCCGGGGGTAGGCCGATTCCGCGGCGTCGGACCAGCGCAGGACCTCGTCCCGGCACCGCTCCGCCAAGACCTCGTCCTCGAAGTTTTCCGAGGCGGACCTGCCCAGCTCGTGCAGGAGGTTCTGGAGATTCCAGACCGCCTGTACGGGGGTGTCCCCGGACATGCGGTAGGGATGGGCCCGATACGCCTCCGTGACCTCCGCCTGGTCCTTGAACCCGAAGCGTCCGGGGTTCATCACCGCGTCCCCGAAGGAATAAAACGTCGGAGCGGTGATTCGGGCGGAGAGGGCGGCGATGTCCTCCACCAGGGCGTTCATCTCCCTTCGCTGACGCTGTTTCCGGAAATCCTTCAGGTACCGGTACGCGTCCTCGATCCCCCGGCCGGGCTTGAGGTACAGGGGGTCCAGGCGGGTGGCCTGGGAGAAGAACTCCAGGGCCTCGGCGTACCGGCCGGCATCCAGCAGGTCCAGGCCCCTGTAATACGCCCGCGCCGCATCCAGGCTGGTGGGGCCGGGTGCCGGACGGCCGTCCGGGAAGGGATGGGC
>JBGSPT010000354.1:0-5815 GCA_041738475.1 Treponematales bacterium | reverse complement strand
CGGATCCCCGCACGGGGAACTCCTGCCGATCCGGGTTCTCCCGGACCTCCCATAGCCCCCGTTCGGAAGCGGTCCGGCGGTCCCGAATCCCGGCCAGTCGGATCCGGTCCGACAGGGCGTCCTGGACCGCCCGGACGATGGAACGGCGCACGGGTTCGATGTCCCGGAACCGGACCTCCCGCTTGGCGGGGTGGATGTTGAAGTCCACCAGGGCGGGGTCGATGTCCAGGAAGAGGAAGGCGAAGGGGTGCAGGCCCCCGGGCAGGACCGGGGAGAAGGCCCAATCCAGGGCCTGGAGCAGGGAGTATTCCGCCACCCTGCGACGGTTCACGAAGACCTGGGTGTGGCGCCGGTCCGCCCGGGCCAGGGCGGGATCCCCGAGCACAACCCGGCCTTCGAAGCCCGGGCCGGAAATTCCCAGCTCCGAGACGAGGCCGGCGGGCGCATCCTTCGCGTACAGCGCCGCGACCCGCTCGGTCGGCTCCGCAGGGGGCAGGAAGAGGGACAGAGCCCCCTCGGTGAGGAGGCGGAACGCCGTGGAGGGGAAGGGCAGGGCCTTGTCCACGAAGGCCTGGCGGCAGAGGGCGGACTCGCTGGCCGGGCGCTTCAGGAATCGCTTCCGGGCGGGGTAGGAGTCAAAGAGCCCCCGGACCCGGACCGTGGTCCCGGACCTGCCCGCCGCGGGCTCCAGGTCGGCGGGGCTGCCCGGGAAGGAGGTCAGTCGGTGAGGAATACCGTCCCTCTCGGCGCTCAGGATCTCCAGGCGGGCGACCGCGGCCACCGATGCCAGGGCCTCCCCCCGGAACCCCAGGGTTCGGGCGGTCAAAAGGTCGTCCAATTCGGCGATCTTGCTGGTGGCGTGGGGCAGGACCGAGAGGGCCAGGTCCTCGGGATCCATACCGCGGCCGTCGTCGGTGACCCGGAGGGAAACGATCCCCCCTCCCTCCAGTTCCGCCTCGATCGTCGAGGCCCCCGCGTCCAGGGCGTTGTCCAGGAGTTCCCGGAGCACCGAGGCGGGGCGCTCGATCACCTCCCCAGCGGCTATGCGCTTGGCCGTGTCCGGAGGGAGGATGCGGATGCGGGGGGCGCTGTCCATGGGAAGGTTATACCGTCCCGGAGCCGAGGCCGCAATGCCCGGCGATTATCGGTTTTATCTGACAGGATAGACAGGATGAGGAAAAGGATGAACAAGATAATTAAAATGGCCATACTTTATTTCTTGATGAAGAAGTATCCTGTTCATCTTGTCTTATCTTGTTCATCCTGTTGGAATTATTAAAAAAAGGCCGCCCTGAGGCGGCCTACATAAAACTTGAATGGAGAGGGGCGGCCGGGCGGCCGCCCGCGACGGATCAGAAGTGCAGACGCGTTTCCAGGGTGATCACCGGGACCATCTCGGGGATGCCGGGGGAGGCGTACATGATGTCCCCGTTTCCGTCCCGCCGGGCCGAGGTGCTGAACACGAAGGCCAGGTCCAGGTTCGGGGTCTTGGGCACCGGCACGACGACCTCGCCCTTGAGGGTGGTGTTGGCGTCCAGGAGTGCGAAGTCGTTGTCGTAGAAGAGGTCCTGGGCCAGGCCACGCTTCTCGTAGGATACGGACCCGTAGACGTCCACGATCGGGATCAGGCCCTTCTTGATGACCAGCTGGGCGACGAAGTAGTCGTCCCCCGCGATGTCCGCCAGGCTAGGGGCGTCGATCGACCAGGGCCAGAAATACCCCATCTTGAAGGTGAGCTTTTCCCGGAGGAAGCTGAATCCGCCCTCGCCGTAGACGCCCATCACGTTGGGCGCATCGCTGAAGACAAGGGTTCCGTCCAGGTAATCCGCGTATTCCTCGGCGTAGGCACCCTTGACGCGCTCGTAGGCGGAGTCGAAGAAAGCCGGCCGGAAGGCCCCGGTGAAGTACCGGAACTCCAGGCGCCAGTCGATGATGGCCACGTTCCCGATGAAGCCCGTGGCGGCTCCCCAGTTCCTGAGCCGGCCGTCGGACCAGAGGAGTTCGGTCTTGAGGCCCGAATCCACGACGCCGAAGGAGTCTCGGATGTAGGGCACCGTAGCGGCGCCCTCGGCGAACCAGCGGATCCCCAGGAGGGCGTTGCGCCGGATGATGGGCAGGTCCATGTCCAAGCCCAGGCCCAGGAAGATCGGGTCGCCGACCAGGCTGGGATCCGCGAGTTCCCGGGCGGGGAAGAAGTCCGCCACCGCTTGGGCGCCCAGGGAGAAGGGGAAGTCCTTGACGGGGAAGAAGAAGAGCCGGGCGCCCACCACGGAGGGGTCCGCCAGGTCGTTGGTCACCACTTCGAAGCCGGTCTTTTCGCCGGTGACGCCCATATTGAGGCCGATCCTCCGGACCGCCGGGAAATCCTGGTCGTTGGCGTAGTTCCTCATGAGGAGGCCGTGCCCCAACGTCATGGTGTTGAGGTTGCCCACTTTGATGTAGAAGGGATCTTCCAGCTGGCGGCCGTATTCCAGGAAACGGATCTTCAGGGCCAGGTCCTGGACGGCGTCCAGGGCCGCCTCGCCGGGGTTGCTGCTCCAGCCGACGTCGGTTCCGAAGGACCACTCGTCGTTGCCCCGGGGCCGGTACCAGTCGTCGGGGTCGAAGAGGTTGGATTGGTAGATCACCGGCAGGTAGAGTCCCATGCGGAGCTTTCCCACCTGGATGATGGGCTGGATGACCGCCTTGGCGTAGGTGGTCTCGTCTATGGTCACGGAACCCAGCTCGAAGCCCAGGGCTTCCTTGAGCCATTTGACGAAGGGACTGTCCTCGGCGGGCTCCTTGTCGATCCCGGGTTCCTTGTCGCCGTCGCCGCCATCGTCGTCCCCGCCTGAGTCCGCCAGGTCCTGGCCGGGCACGGTCTTGATCTTGTCCGGTTCAATATCCACGTCCCCGTATTCCGCGGCGAACTGCTCCGCCGAGTAGGCCAGGGCCTGGAAGGCGGACCCGAAGAGATCCGCGAACTGCCCCGCCCCGACCAGGATGGATTCCAGGACGGCCCCGTCCGCGGCCAGGCGGCCGAACTGGACGGCCCCCTTGGACACGAGGAGCAGGTTCTTCATTCCCTCTTCCACGGCGAAGGTGAAGTCCGTACCCCGGACCCCGGCAACCGTGGAGGTGGAGCGGATCTCGTAGCTTCCGCCCTTGGCCGCCACGGTCCGGACCTTGCCGCCCAGGAGGGCGAACTTGTTGGTCTGGCTCGGCGTACCGGCGACGGTGTCCACCCGGAAGCTCGTGCCCTTGGCCAGCTTCACGAGGGTGCCGTTGGGCTTGAGGCGGAGTTCCGCGGTGGTGCCCGGGCCGGTCTTGACCAGGGACCCTACGGGGATCGCGTCGTCCTCGGCTATGCCCGAGGGGTAGGCCAGGGTGGTATCGCCGATCTGGACGGTCAGCTCAGAGCCGGAAACGAATTCCAGGATCATGGAGGGCCCGCCCTGGGCGGCCAGAAGGGCCGGGGCGAGCAGAGCGGCCAATATTGCTAGTATCTTGCGCGATTTCATGGCGTCCCCCTTAGAACTTGATCGAGCTCTGGAGGCTCGAGGTGACTGTGTATCCCCCGGCTCCGTCGTACTTCAGGTTGTACAGGAGCGACAGGACCGCCGCCCCGGTGTGGTAGTTGATCTGGGCGGTGATGACCGCGTCCTCGGGGGTCACCAGGTCCTCGAAGAAGGTGTCCGTCTTGCCCAGGAAGTACTTCTCGTAGACCGCGTCGAAGGAGAAGCCCCCGACGATGCCCTCCCCCAGGGTGGCCACGGCGCGCAGGTGCGGGTAGTCCGCGGGGTTGTCGGTCGCCACCGCGGGCTTGGCCGCGAAGGGGCCGTCCAGGGAGGTCTTGAAGGCTATCTTGTCCTCCAGGACGGAGAAGCCCAAGGAGGCGAGCCACCCGGTGAAGGTGTCCCCCGTCGGGGCGACGGTGATGATATCGTGCTTGACCGCCCGGTAGAGGTCGTAGTTGGCGTCGAAATACACGGGAATGAACCCGGGCCCCAGGACCCGGAGCTGGGCCCCGTAGGTGATGAAGCCGAACAGGCGGCCTCCCGCCCCGATCATGGAGCCCCAGCGCCCCTCGGGCTGGAGCACGAAATCCGAGAAGGCAGCCAGGGGGAAGGCCTTGCCCCCCAGGATCGGGATGAAGACGTCCAGGCCGTACATGGCCACGGTCTCGAGGGGCGGGGTGACGGCATAGTATAAATCCGCTTGGAAGTCCGCGGCCGCGGTGAGTCCCACCTGCATGCTCTCCATGATGGGTATGCCCGTGCCGTACAAGGGGCGTGCGAAGAGCCGGGCGCCCACCACGTCGAAGCGGGCCAAGTTCCCGGTCATCAACTGGGCCCCGACCCAGGGGAACTGGAAGAGGGCGCCGTCGATGTCCAGGGCCAGGCCGAATAGCCGCTGTTCCGGCAGGAAACGGGTGTTGGCGTAGTCCCCCACGATGAAGCCGTCCCCCAGGGTCAGGTCCTGGATGGATCCGAGCTTGACGTAGAGGGGATCCCCGCGCTGTCCGTACCGGACGTACATGAACTTGGGAAGGTAGACGTCCAGGAAAGTCTTTCCGTTGTTCTCGTAGTCCGGGATCCAGTCTCCGCCGTACACGGCGTCCTCCCCCGGGGCGGGGGAGAGCTTGAATCGCAATGTGATGTCCAGCCCGATGCCGATCTTCCCGAAGGAGAGGTCGGGCTGGAAGCCCAGGCGGGTCCAGCTGGAGAAGCCCCCAATACCGTCCGGAAGGACGTCGGTGCCCAGGTTGATTCCCGCCTGGAACTGGAATCCCGAGCCGGAATCCTCGGCATCCTGGGCGAAGGCGGACATGGATAGAAGCAACAGGATCGTCGCCGCGGCGATCGACTTCCGCATGATAGAACCTCCTGATCTGCCTGAGCCGGGATCCCGGATCCGCCGGTTTCCGTTCGTCCACCGTACCGGCAATGCCGGAGTCCCGGAGTAAAGTATATCTCCGAGAGAGAAAAAAAACATCCCGCGCCGCTTGTGTCCCGATGGGGGCCGTGGTAGCTTGCGCAGGGCGGAGCGATGCCGCCGATCCTGACCCGCGGGAGTCTCCCATGAATTTCCTTGATCGACTGACGACCGCCTGGAACGAGCGCCGGACCCTCCTGTGCGTGGGATTGGATCCCCGGCCCGAGGCCGGACAGGACGATGCCGGAAAGGCCGCGGCGGAAATTCTTTCCATGAACCGCCGCCTCATCGATGCCACGGCGGAGCACGCCGCCTGCTACAAGCCCAATATCGCCTTTTACGAAGCCTGGGGAGCCGCAGGCTGGGACGCGTTGAAGGCTACCATCGACTACGTCCCCGACGGGCTTCCGGTCCTCCTGGACGCCAAGCGGGGGGACATCGACTCCACCGCACGGGCCTACGCGCGGGCGGTCTTCCGGGAACTGGGAGCCGATGCAGTAACCCTGAGCCCCTACCTCGGCAGGGACGCCGCGGATCCTTTCCTGGAGTACCCGGATGCGGCCTTGTTCCTGCTCTGCCGGACGAGCAATCCTCGGGCCGGGGCCTTCCAGGACTTGGCCGTGGGAGGAGTCTCGGCCCGCGCGGTCCTGCAACCCGGCACGGGGATGGCCCCGGGAACGGCGCAAACCATTCCCGAGCCCCTCTACCTCCGGGTGGCACGGGAGTGCGTGTCCTGGTCCGACCGGGTGGGGCTCGTGGTGGCGGGCAACGACATCCGGGCCCTGAAATCCGTGCGCGCCGCGGCGCCGGATGCCTGGTTCCTGGCTCCCGGTATCGGCGCCCAGGGGGGCGACATCGCCGAAGCCTGGATGGCGGGAGCCCGCCGGGACGGGCTGGGAGT
>JBGSPT010000334.1:0-2216 GCA_041738475.1 Treponematales bacterium | reverse complement strand
CCGGCTCCACCGGACGGCCGTCGACCTCCACACGGGCACCCGCGGGCACCCGTGTGCCCAGTTCCGTCACGATCCGGCCGTCCAGGCTGACCCTGCCGGCACGGATGATATCCTCGCAGGCCCTGCGGGAGGCGATCCCGCAGGCGGCAAGGTAGACCTGTAGTCGCGGCCCCGGGGCCTCCTTGGCGGCGCCCTCCCCCGTTCCGGTCACGGCTCCTCCCGCTCGAAGCGCTCCCGGTCCAACTCGTCAAGGCGCGGAAGGTCCGCTATAGAGTCAAGACGGAAGTATTTGAGGAATTCCTTGGTCGTGCCGTACTGGATGGGCCGCCCCGGCGCGTCCTTCTTGCCGACTTCCCGGATGAGCTCCTTTTCCAGGAGGAAGTGGATCATGGTGTCCGCTCCGACCCCCCGGAGCGCCTCGATCTCCGCCCGGGTGACGGGCTGGGAATAGGCGATGATGGAAAGGGTTTCCAGGGCCGCCCTGGAAAGCTTGGATTCCTTTTTCCGACCGTACTGTTCCTTGAGTCCTTCCCAGAGCTCCCGCTTGGGAGCCAGGGTCCATCCCCCGCCGATCCGCACAAGCTCGAGCCCGTGGTCCGGCGAGGCCAGGGCCTCCTCGAGATTCCGAAGTGCGGCTTCCACCACGTCCTTGCCCAGCCCGGAAAGGCGGGCGAGGGACACGAGATCCTGGGGATCCGGTTCGAGGAAGAGTATCGTCTCCAAGAGGGCCGATTCACGTTCCAGACGCACTTCCATCGGGGACTCCTGTGTCTTCGCTTCGTTCGGTGCGCGTTTCGATCCGCCGGATCTGTATGTCTCCGAAGAGCCTGTGCTGGTAGATGGATATCCAGCGAAGCTTCACCGCCTCCAGCACCGCCAGGAAGGCGCAGATCACGTCCAGGGTGGATGTGCGCCGGGTCAGGAGGTCCGTGAAGCCGAAGCTTTCCCTCCCGTCCAGAAGCTCCTGGATCAGGGCCAGCTTCTCGTTGATGGAGACCTCTTCATAGAGATCGATGATCCGTTCGGAGGAAACAGAGGATATGAGGCCGGAGAAGGAAATCAGGAGATCCCAGACGTCGATCTTGGTCCAAAGCTCCTCCTCCTCGGCGAAGGGAAGGGCCCTCTGGATCTTCTGCCTCTCGATGGTCCATTCGACCTCGAGCTCCTTGGCCTCCATAAGCTCCGAGAGTTTCCGGTACTTCTGGTATTCTATAAGTTTCTCGATCAGGTCCCGGCGGGGGTCCTCTATTTCGTCCCCCAGGTCTATCTCCACGGGCAGGAGCATCCGGGACTTGATGTATAGAAGCGTGGATGCCAGGGAGTAGAACTCCGTCAGCTCATCCAGGGAGGTTTCGGCGGCCATGTCCAGGTATTCCAGGTACTGCTCGGTGATAGAGGCTATGGGGATGTCGTAGATGCTCACCTCGTTCTTCTTGATCAGGAAGAGCAGAAGATCCAGGGGGCCTTCGAAATCCTTGAGGCGGAAGCGCTGGCCCGCGCCCGAAGGCTCGGGGCTGTACTCCGATAGGTCCGACATGGTTTAGGGTACCGAACCCCTCATCTGGAATTTAGCCGCCATGCGGCGGCAGAGCGCGGAATCCGGAATCACCCGATCCCGGGAGGCGGGGGGATTATAGTCCGTCCTGCCCTTCCAGGTAAATACCTTGGTCGGGAAGGGCGGCCGCGTAATCCGCGTAGGGGCGCCCCGTCCTGGGGTCCCGGAGATCCGGAGCAAGCTCGAGGAGGGGTATGAGGGCGAAAAGCCGTTCCGGAAGCCCCGGGTGGGGCACGACTAGGTCCGGGAAATCCAGGACCGAGGTTCCGTACAGAAGGATGTCGATGTCCAGGGTGCGGGGCCCTTTGTACACCTCCCGCGGCCTGTCCCGGCCGTGGGCCGCCTCGATCTCCTGGACCGCCGACAGGAGCTCCCGGGGGCCGAGGCGGGTGTACCCGGACACGACGGCGTTCAGAAAGGGCGGCTGGTCAAGGAAATACCGGGGAGCGGTCCTGTAGAAGGAGGAACGGCGCGGCTCCCTCAGGAATCCGGAGATTTCCGCGAAGGCGGACCGAAGCAGGGAGGAAGTGTCGCCCACGTTCCCTCCGAGCCCCAGGAAGACGGTCGTTTCCCCGGGTTCGTCCCGGATCAGAAGAGCCCCTCTTCATCCGCCGACGGTCCGGCCGCGGATCCCGCTGCCGCAGGTTTGGCCGCCCCGGGC
>JBGSPT010000325.1:0-1636 GCA_041738475.1 Treponematales bacterium | reverse complement strand
GCAGGGGCTTCCGGGCTGCGGCCTGGGCCGCGGGTTTCGGCGCGGACTTCTTCGCGGCCGCGGGCTTGGCCGCCGTTTTCTTTTCAGCCGGTTTTACCGCCTTGGAGGCGGCTTTTTTCTCGGGAAGCGAGGCGGCCGGTTTCTTGCCGGCCTTCGATTTTGCCGAGGCCAGGGGTTCCTTCTCGGGTTTCTTGATGGCGGCCATGACATTCTCCTTTGTTTTCCGGATGGATCGTCTCGGCCGCCCCGGGCGGGAACCGCCGCGACGTCGGGAGAATCGTATCACCCGATCGCCGCGGACGCAACGTGGAAGCGAAAAAGTGGCGGCCCCCTCTCGGGAGGCCGCTGTCAAGGTTGCGCCGGAGACCGGGGAGCCCCGGGCCGGGTTACTTCTTCGCCATCTCCACCTTGTAATTCGGCAGGTTCGGACGTTCGATCTCCAGGACCGCCGAGGACTTGGTCAGGGGTTTGGTGATCTTGTAGGTCCGGCCCGCCGCTTCGCAGGCGAAGGTGATGAAGGGGCCGTCTCCTCCCGCCCCGACCTTGAAGTCCTGGACCCCCGCTGCCCCGAAGTCGAAGAGGACGTCCCCTGCGGGGGACAGGATGCGGATGTTCCCGGAGCTGAACTCCCACACGGCGTCGTAGTTGGCGTCCAGCCAGCTCCCCAGCGGGAAGTTCCCCAGGTCGATGCCCTGGGCCGCGGCGGGTGCCAGGGCGATCAGTACGACGGCGGCCGCGAGTGCGAATCGTTTCATGAAGAACTCCTTGAGCGTCAGGATCGGGAATCCAGATTTCCGGAGGAATTCTCGAGATTCCTATCTTGAAAGTGTAGTCCATCCTTGCGGGGCCGCAAGGGGCGGCGCACGCCTCGCTCCCGTTTACCGGACCACGAAGGTCGTGGAGGCCACGGGCACTCCCCCCATCGTCACCCGGAGCGTATAGGTATCAGGGGCCCAGTTGTACGGGTTCGGCGCTCCCCAGCCGTTCCACATCCGGAACCAGCTCCATCCCGCCTGGAGGTTCGCGGTAAGGCTCTGGACCGTGAGCACCGAGCCGTCGGACCGGAGGATGGTCGCGGCCACGGGCAGGGACAGGTTCTGGACCACCGGGGCGGAAAACTCCAGGAAGAGGTCCCAGTTGATGAAACGGGTGTAGGCGGAGAAGAAGGTGACCGCATACACCCGGGATTCGGGCGGCGGGATTCCGGGACCGCTCTCGAACATGGAGATCTGGGATCTGCCCACCCTCGGAATCGACGTAAGGGGCACCGGCGGTCCGGGACGGGACGCTTCCGGAGGGGAGGCGAGGGTGGAGGAGGGGCTGCCCATGATCCCCGCGGCCAGGGCGTTGAGCTCCGAGGTCAGGGCCTCCACGCTGGCGGCCGTCACGTTTCGGGCGGCCACCACGGTGCCGCTCACCAGGTCGATGAGTTTGACGTTCAGGTAGGGACGGCCGCCCAGCTTCCCGGCCGCGCCCAGGGCTATGGTGTTCGCGGGTACCAGTTTCCCGATGGCCACGGCCTTGGCGGGGTCGTTGAAATCCGCCAGCACGTACTGGTGGGCCTTCAGGATTTCCTCGACCTTGGTCTGCTCCACGATCTCACAAAGCCGGGTGTTCTGCAGGGCCGTCTCGAAGA
>JBGSPT010000309.1:0-36905 GCA_041738475.1 Treponematales bacterium | reverse complement strand
CGCCGGCCCGCCTCCAGGAGTTCCGCCTCCCTGGAGTGGGCGGACAGTGCGACCACACGGAAAAGGTCCGGCCTGGATACCGCCACGTCCAGGGCGGACCGGCCGATGGATCCGGTGGCTCCCAGGATGATGATGCGCTTGGGTTGCACGTCGCTCCTCTAGATCAAATCCAGGATGGTGATGGCGGCATAGAACACGGGAGCCGCGAACAGGATGCTGTCGAAGGTGTCCAGGAATCCTCCCCGTCCGGGGATGACCGCGCCGGAATCCTTCATTCCCGCGCTGCGCTTCAGGGCGGATTCGAACAGGTCCCCGGCTATGACGGCGGCACCGACCAGGATCCCCAGGATCAGGAGTTTCCAGGGGGGGCCGGAGAGTGCGCGGGGATAGAGCGCGGGCCCCAGGAAGGCGGCGGCCAGGGATCCGCCGAATGCCCCGGCGAAACCTTCCAGGCTTTTGTTCGGTGAAACGGCCACGACTCCCCGATGACGGCCCGCAAGCATGCCCACGGCCCAGGCGGCGCTGTCGTTGCCGAAGACCAGAAGGGCGAACCAGATCAGCGCCTCCGTGGAGGCGCCGGGCAGGTCTGCGATCAGGACGATGGGAACCGCCAGAAGCCCGGGGTAGAGCAGGGGAAAGGCCCGCGAAACGGATTTGAAGAGGGATTCGGCGATCTCCTCCTGCCGACTCGGAAACGCGAACGGCAGAAACACGGCCAGGAGGAGGAATCCGTACCCGCCCACGAAAACGCCCAGCGACGACAGGGAAGCGGGCATCGGGATTCGGAGAACGATCCATAGAAGCAGGGCGGGGAGGGCGGACAGCACGGCGAAAAGGGGAAGGGGGGCCCCTACGCCTCGGCGCTCGAAAAATCCGGCCAGCTCGGCGCCGCAGCCCGCGCAGAAAATCAGCACGACCGCGATTATGGCCGCGTGTCCTTGCTGAGGCAGGTAGACCACGGCCACATACAGGGCGGGCAGGGCGACGGAGACAAGCAGGAACCTGGATACGAAGTTTTTCATGGCGTTCCACCGAATCGTCGCTCCCGGACGGAAAAAGAATCCACGGCCTTTATCAGGTCGTCTTCGGTCCAGTCGGGCCAAAGCTTGTCGGAAAAGTAGAGTTCCGCGTAGGCCGATTCCCAGAGAAGGAAATTCGAGAGGCGAAGATCCCCCCCCGTCCGGATAATGAGGTCCGGGTCCGGAATGTCGGGAGCGTCCAGGAACGTCTTGAACGTCCCTTCCGTGACATCCGCGGCCCCCTGCCGGATGAAGCGGCGGATTCCCCGGAGGATCTCGTCACGGCCGCCGTAGTTGATGGCCAGGTTCACCGTTATACCGTCATACTCCGAGGTGTCCTCTATTACGGAACGGATGGATTCCCTGACGTCCGACGGCAGGCCCTCTGCGTCCCCGGAATGCATGATGCGGATATGGTTATCTCGGTAGAAATCGAACTCCGCACGAAGGTGGCGGGAAATAAGCGACATCAGGAAGGAGACTTCCTCTTCCGCTCGTTTCCAGTTTTCAGTGCTGAAGGTATAGAGGGATAGGTAGCGGATCCCAAGGTCTTCCGCCGCGCGGATGATTCGCTTTGCGACCCTGAGCCCCTCGCGGTGCCCTTCGGTCCTGGGCAGTCCACGGGCCTTGGCCCAACGTCCGTTTCCGTCCATGATGATGCCCGCGTGGGCGGGAACGGCCTTGCTGCCGGATGCCATGCTCAGACTTCCAGGATTTCCTTTTCCTTTTCCTCCAGGACCTTGTTCGCCTGGGCGATGTACGCGTCCGTCAGCTTCTGGAGGTCTTCTTCCGCCTTCTTCAGGTCGTCCTCGGAGGAACCGTCGGGCTTATGCTTCTTCAAAGTCTCGATTCCGTCCCGGCGAATGTTTCGGATGGATACCCTGCAATTCTCCGCCATGTTCTTGGCGGTCTTGGCCAGGTCCTTGCGCCGTTCCTCCGTCAGGGGCGGGATGGCGATGCGGATCACCTTGCCGTCGTTGGAAGGATTCAGGGAGAGCTCCGAAGTTCGGACGGCCTTCTCGATCTCCGAGATCTGGGACCTGTCCCAGGGCTGGATGACGATGAGACGGGCTTCGGGCACGGAGACCGTGGCCACCTGGGGTATGGGAGTCTTTTCTCCGTAGTAGTCAACCCGGATCTTGTCCAGCAAGGCGGGGGAGGCTCGACCGGTACGGAGTCCGTTGTAGTCGTCCTTGAGCGCCCCGACGGCCTTGCGCATCCTATCCTCGCAGGAAGCCTTTACCTCGTCCATGATACCTCCCAGACCAGCCGGTTCCGTGACGATCCATACGATAGCTGTCCAAAAAGCTCAGTTAGCTTTTTGGGACAGCCCGTTTCAGCGTAGAAGTTTCAAACGTTCTCTGATCGATCGTCTGAAACTGCAAGGGGTGTCCAATAAATAACCGACTTATTGGACACCCCGGATTCTATCTCAGTTCTCTCCCACCCGGAAGACTACGTACTCGACGATGCCCAGGGAGGCTCCGGCCGCCTTGGCCACGTCCGCCATGACCTTGGCCACGGACTGCTTCTCGTCCTTCACGAAGCCCTGATCCATGAGGCAGATCTCGGCCATAAGCTTGTTCATCTTGCCCTTGACGATCCCCTCGAGGACGTTGGCCGGCTTGCCCTTCATCTTTTCGTCGCCCTCGATCTGCTTCTGGAAGATCTCTTCCTGCTCCGCCAGGTAGGCGGCATCGACCCGGCCGCGGTCCAGGAACAGGGGGCGGAAGGCCGCGATATGGAGGGCGGTGTCGTGGATGAAGGCCTTGACTCCGGGGTCTTCAGGCTTGTCCGTCTTGGCCTTCACGACCACGCCGAGGGTGCCCTCGCCGTGGATATAGGTGTGCAGGACCTCCCCGGGGCCGGCCTTGACGCAGGTCACGCGTTTCAACGCGATGTTCTCCTTGATCACGCTGGCCATGTCGCGGATCATGGTTTCCATCTCGGCGTCCGGAGCGGAGGCTTCCTTCTTGTGGGCCAGGGCCGCCAAAACGGCGCCGGACTTGATGAAATCCTCGTTGCGGGCCACGAAGTCCGTCTCGCAGGCCACCTCGACCATGGCGACCTTGCCTCCTTCGTCCTTGATGAACACCCGCCCTTCGTTGGTAGCCCGTCCGGAACGTTTCTCGACTCCCGCCAGCCCCCACTCCTTAATGAGTTTTTCGGCGGCCGCGGGATCTCCGCCCGCCTCCGTCAGGGCTTTCTTGCAGTCCATCATCCCAGCCCCGGTCTTCTCCCGGAGGGTCTTTATATCCTGAGCCTTGATCTCCATTTCGTACTCCTTGCAGCTAGGTTACCGGTCGTAGAGCTTGTCTTCGTTGATGGCGACGGCCGGAGCCGGCTCTTCGGTCTTTTCCTCGACGACGGCGGGCTTTTCCTCGGGAGTGTAGGTGGAGATGTCGATCTCGACCTCCTCCTCCGCCTGACGGGCGTCGGTCCGGACTTCTTCGACCGTCTCCTCCTCCTCCTGGAGGTTCTCGATGATCTTGAGGCCCGTCTCGTTGTCCGCCTCGACCACGGCGTTGGCTATAATCTGGGTGAACAGGGAGATGGAGCGGATCGCGTCGTCGTTGCCCGGAATGGGGTAGGTGATGCCCTCGGGGTTACAGTTCGTGTCGACGATGGCGACGATGGGCACGCCCAACCTCTGGGCCTCAGCAACGGCGATAGCCTCTTTCCGGGTGTCGATCACGAAGAGGATACCCGGCAGGTCCTTCATCTCCTTGATCCCGCCGAGGTTTTTCTCCAGCTTGATCTTTTCCTTCTGGAGGCCTGCGATTTCCTTCTTGGTCAGGTTCTCGAAGGTGCCGTCCACCTCCATCTTCTCGATCTTCTTGAGCCGGAGGATGGATTTCTTGATGGTGGAGAAATTGGTGAGCATGCCGCCCAGCCAGCGGTTGTTCACGAAGAACATGCCGCAACGTTCGGCTTCCTTCTGGATGGCCTGCTGGGCCTGCTTCTTGGTACCCACGAAGAGCACGCTCTTGCCGGTGGCCACGCACTTTCGCACCGCCTCGTAGGCTTCTTTGATGGACTGGATGGTTTTCTGCAGGTCGATGATGTGGATGCCGTTGCGCTCCGCGAAGATGAATTTCTTCATCCGCGGATCCCAGCGCTTGACCTGGTGGCCGAAATGGACACCGGATTCAAGGAGATTCTTCATCGTTACGACGGCCAAGAGATCCTCCTACCGACGGCCGTACGCGTAGTACGGCCCCCTTCTCTGATTCTCACCGTCCCGGGGGACGGCGGAAGATTCCGATATACACCGGGAAGCCTAGGGCTCCGGAGCGTACCGGGCGGCTACTTCAACGGGTATCCGCTGTCCCGAAGGATGACATAAAACGACCGGAGAGGCAAGCCCACCACGCAGGACCAGGATCCGGTCACCCGCTCCACGAGGAAGGCCGCCCGCCCCTGTATGCGGTAGGCCCCGGCGGCTCCCTCCCATTCCCCGGTATCCAGATAGGACTCGATCTCCGTATCCGAGAGCCGGGCGAACAGGACTTCCGTCTCCTCCAGGATCGACCTCGTGGTCCCGTCCAAGCGGTCTGTTAGGGCAAGGGCCGTAGATACAAGGTGGGAGATTCCGGAAAGGGAGCGGAGGAAGTCCCGGGCTTCACTTCGGTCACGGGCCTTGCCCAGGACCCTCCCGCCAACGGAAACCAGGGTGTCCGCGGCGAGAATCCAGCGGGGATCCCCGTTCCGGACCGCGGCCAGTGCGGCCTCCGTCTTGTCCAGGGCGAGGGCTCGAACCCGTTCCCCCGCGGGGAGGCGGTCCCGCAGGGTCTCGTCCGTGTCCGTAGGCCGGATCAGGAGGGGAAATCCGTATGTCTCAAGGATCTCGCGGCGGCGCGGGGATCCCGATGCGAGAAGAATTGTTTCCATAATAAAAAAGGCTTCCGGGAGCCTTGCCCCAGGAAGCCGCCCATGAGCGATACGGGATTCGAACCCATGACCTTCGGCTCCGGAGGCCGACGCTCTATCCAGCTGAGCTAATCGCTCGGGGACATCCTATGTCGGAAGTTCCGGGGATGTCAAGAGAACCGGGACGGCCGGGTCCCTCGGAGATTCGGCCGCCCCTGCGTTGAAAAGTGGATCGGAGGACTTACTTCCCGCCCGAGGAACTCGCCGCGGACTTGCGAAGCTTGTCCAGGACCTGGCGGGCCTTCTGCTTGACCGGGATGATGTAGTTTCCGTCCGCGATCCGAAGCACGGTCCGGATGATGGAGGTATCCTTGATTCCGGTTCCGGCGTCCACCAGCCGTTCGATCGCCACGAGGGTCTCGAACGCCAGGCTATTGTCGGGCTGGAGGATGTCGTACTTGTTGACGATGAAGGAAATCGTCTGGGTCACCTCGTCGTTGTCGTTGATCCCGATCTTGCCCAGGGACCGTATCGCCGCGCTGATGACCATGGGTTCCCGGTCGGAGAGGGCGACGCGCAGGAGGGTGTCCTTGGTCTCCACGGTGGGGAATTCCGCCAGGTATTCGCAGGCCTTGGCTCGAACATCCGGGTAGTCGTTTATGATCCGGCCGACGCCGGCTTCCCGGATCACGGTGGTCGAGGTTTCCAGGGCGAGGTATTCGAGGGATTTACGGACTTCCTCGTTCTTGCGTCCCTCGTCGATGGACTGCTTGATGTACTGGAGGGCGAGCAGCTTGAGGTCCCGGGTGTCTCCCCGGGCCTGCTCCTTGATGATCATGGTTTCGAGGGTTTCCTGGAGGTACGCCTCCTCCACGGTCTTCTCCCCGGACCCCGTCGTTTGGGCGGCTACGCCCGCCAGGGCTGCAACGAGAAACGCGGCCAGGGCCGCCGAACGCAATGAACGCATCATTACCTCCCGGTACCAATTTTCCACGATTCGCCTACTTTTTCAAGGTAGTAATACACTTGTCGATCCCCCGAGGGGGTAACGGTCACGGCCTTGACCTGGGTCGGGCTGGTGAACTCGATGTCGTCCACCCGGACGCTTTGCCGGGATGGATAGACGACGTACAAGAAATAATCCTGCAGGGATTCGAGTTTGATCCCCTGGCGTTTCAGGACCGCGGAATCCGACATCTCCGCAAGAACCGAAGGGGCCGAATAGAAGGTGGAGTAGTCCGCGGTAAGGTATCCCCTCCAGGTCGTATAATCCTTCTGACGGATGACCTGGTTCAATTCGTTGATAAAGGACTTGACGACCTCCATCGTGTCCCGCTTCACCTCAGGGGAGATGCTGGCCGGGTCGAAGGCGGGAGCGGGGTTCGTTTGGACGGTCTCCACGGTGGAGGCCGGAGGCTCCGGTTGAGGGCCCATGGATTCTTCAGGTGTCCCCGCGCAAGAGGCAAGTAAAGCCGCCAGGACCGCGGCTGCAAGGGTGTACGGTACGGGTCGCATGCTGAGATTCTACTTCCGACTATGGGAATTGTCAAAGAAGAGGCGCCGAATTGGAGGAATCCGGCGGGTTCCGGCCCCGGGGCCGTAGTTTGGCGAATTTTTCGTTTGAACCTTAGCCGTTCATAGTATATCATGGGGTCGCCGAATGACTAATTCTTTCGATAGCAAGGCTGGTCGATGAAGGATATCGCTGAACTCCACACCCAGGAGTTTGAAGCCCCTCCCGAGGTTATCGCGTCCGCACCGGGCACGATTCGTTTTCTTGGAGAGCATACGGAGGACTCGGAAGGCGTGGTCCTCTCCATCGCCGTCTCCCAGCGCATAGCGGTGGCCGTTTCTCCGCGCCGCGACCCGTCCCTCCGGTTCTACGCCGCGGATTTGAACGAGCGGAAGCGGACCAGCCTGGCGAACCTCAAGTTCAAGAGGGAGGACCGCTGGGCCAACCTCCCCAAGGGAATCCTCGCAGCCCTCTTCGACCAGGGAACCCCTTCCAAGGGATTCAACGTCACCGTATCCGGGGACATCCCCCAGGGCATTGGTCTAGGGTCCTCCGCGTCCTTCGTGGTGGCCGCGGCGGCCGCCTTTTCCTCCGCCCTCGGTAAGAGTCTAGGCAATGACGGGATCGTGGAGCTTTGCAGGACCGCGGAATCCGAGTTCTGCGGAAGGCAGTTCGGCCCAGCGGAACATGTAGTTCCCGTGGTTTCCAGGCCCGGAACGGCCGTTTCGGTGGATGCACGCAACGGGCGCCCGCGCCTGGTGCCCTTCGACATCGGACAGTCCGTGGCGCTGGTCACGGATTCCCGGGTTCCCCGGTTTTCCGTGGATGCCGAACTCCGTCAGCGCGGGGAAGACTGCCGGCAGTGCCTTCATCTACTCGGCCGCCGGCATCCCGGGAAAACCCTCAGGGATTACACCCCCGAGGACCTGGACGAGCTCATGGGCGAGCTTCCCGAGAGCATCCGCAGGCGCTGTCTCTTCATATTGGAGGAAGTCCGCCGGGTTTCCGAGGCCGAGGACCTCCTGGCCCGGGGCGACTTGGCCGGCTTCGGCCGGATCGTGAACAAGTCCCAGGCAGGGCTTCGCAACCTGCTGGAAGTCTCCTGCCCCGAGGTGGACTGGCTGGTCAAGAGGAGCTCCGAGATAGAGGGGACGCTCTGCAGCCGGTTGACAGGAAAGGGTTTCGGTGGCTGCACGATCTCAATCATGAGCAGATCCGCGGTGGAAGAATACAAAGGCCGCCTCGAGGAATACGAACGGATCTTCGGTTTTAAGGCCGCGATATACGAAACCGCCGTCTCCGGCGGCATCGAGCTCCAAGGTTGAATCCTTATCCGGCTTCCGCTACAATCGCCTTGTCAGGGTCAACCTGACGGGACGCGGGAGGGGGCCCTTGTCAAAACCATGAAAATCCTCGTGACCAACGACGACGGCATACACTGCGAGGGGATACAAGTCCTTGCGGAGGAACTATCCAAGGACCACGAGGTATGGGTCTTCGCTCCCGACGGGGACCGGTCCGGCTCCAGCCATTCCATGACCCTGAGATCCCCCGGCAAGGTCCGCGCCTTGGACGCGAGGACCTTCACGTGCAGCGGGATGCCCGCGGACTGCGTCATCCTGGCATTCCGAGGGGCGCTCCCGTTCCGTCCGGACATGGTGGTATCCGGGATAAACCGAGGGCCGAACCTCGGTACGGACATCGTGTTTTCCGGTACCGCGGCGGCCGCACGCCAGGCGGCACTCTACGGAATCCCGGGCATAGCGGTGTCCTTGGCCGCGTACGCCCCCCCCTTCGATTTCCGTCCCGCGGCCCGTTTCATCCGGGCCAACCTTGATGCGCTCAGGGCCGCTTGGGACGAGACGGTCTTCGTCAACGTCAACGTGCCGCCGCTCCCGGACGCGGACACCCGTGGATCCGTGTTCGCCCTGCCGGGAACCAGGACCTACCGGGATGCTCTCCACTCCTTCGAAGCCCCGGACGGTTATACCTATTGCTTCCTCACCGGCGAGGCCATAGACGACGGCGTCGAAGAGTTCGCGGACACCAAGGTTGTCGACTCCGGGCGCATCGCCGTCTCGAAGGTGCTGGTGAATCCCCAGGTTCCCGCGGATTTTCCGACCGGCGGGATGTTCCCGTAGCGGACGCGGGTAGAAAGGCGGACCAGGTGCGCAGCGAGATCCGGGATGCCCTGCAATCCTACTCGGACGGCGATTGGGAGGGTGCCCTTCGGATCCTCTCGGACGCCCGGCTCTCCGAGGAGGAATTCGCGGACTCCGCCTACCTTCTCGGATTGTGCCAGGTCCGGCTGGGTAATTGGGACGAAGCCCTCCTGTATCTGGAGCAGGTCGTAACCGCGGAAACCGACCCCGCCCGGCTGTACCAATGCCGTATGGCGCTTGCCTACATCTACGCGGTCACGGGCAGGGCGAAGCTGGCGGAATACGAACTCGCCAGGCTGAGGGAATCGGGATACGAGTCCGCCCAGATCTGCGCCGCCCTGGGATATACCGCCTGGATCCAGGGCAACATCGACGATAGCCTCGAATGGTACGGCCGGGCCCTGGACCTCGAACCCTCCCATCCGACATCCCTGAACGGTCTCGGCTATGTCCTTGCCTACCGGGGAGACGACCTGACCCGGGCCCTTTCCTGCTGCCGCAAGGCCGTGGAGGCCCGGCCGAACAATCCCGCCTACCAGGACAGTCTGGGCTGGGTGTACCTCAAGCTCGGATTCTTCGACGAGGCCGAGACCTGGCTGGAGCGAGCCCTGAAAGGCGCTCCCGAGGAACGAGAGGTCCAGGAACATGTACGCACCCTCAGGGAGCTGAAAACCCTATGAAACACGCAGCCGCTCTGTTCATCCTCTTTCTGGCCTGCGCGGCCGCCGCCGCCCAGTTCCCCTACGGGATCTCCGATCCTTCGGCGCAGGAAAACTTCCGCCTGGGCGTACAGGCATATCACCGCGGCAGGACCGCCGAGTCCATCCTGCTCTTCGAGCGAGTCCTGGGCTTCAACGCCCGGGATCCCTTGTCGCTCTTCTGGCTGGGCAGGGCATACTTCAAGAACGGTCTGGAAAGTACCGCCCTGGACCGATGGGAGGCGGCGGCCCGGGAAGGGGGCAGATCCCTCCTGATCGAGAGTTTCGAGGAGTTCGTATCCTCCCGCAGATCCATCGAACCCGGCATCGGCCGCGGCGGCTACATCTCCGCGGGCGAAATCCCGGGTCTGCAGGGCGAGGAGACCCGATTCCTGCGGCCTTCCTGGATTCATTCCCTGGGGGACGGCGGATTCCTCCTGGTTTCCCACGGTACCGGGGAAATACTCAGGCTGGACGTCAACGGCGTGGTACGTTCGCGATTCCGGGGGGGGCTGGGCGGATTCGACCGGCCCTTTTCCCTGGCCCCGGCTCCGGACGGGGGATTCTGGGTTTCCGAGTTTCAGGGCGACCGCATCTCCCGCTGCGACGCCGACGGGAACGTGATTTCCCGGATATCCGGAGGTAGGGGCAGGGAGCGGCTGACGGGCCCGCAGTATCTCGCCGCCGATCTCGGCGGATTCCTGTTCGTCGTGGACTACGGCAACGGAAGGGTCGCGAAATATTCCCCCGCGGGAGAGTTCCTCCTGGAATTCGGCGGATCCACGTCGGCTTTTCCGGGGCTTCGTTCTCCGACGGGCATAGCCGTCCGGGACGGAAGGGTCTACGTGGCGGACACCCTGCGCAAGGCGATCTACGTGTTCGACGACTCCGGGAACTACCTGGACTCCTTCGGGGAGGGAATCCTCCTGGGGCCGGAAGGCTTGTCGTTTACCGGTGATGCGGAGCTCTTGATCGCGGACCGCAGGCGCGTGCTGGCCGCGGATACGGGCACCTTCGACGTCCGGGAGATCTACCGGTCTCCCAGACCCGCCGCCCGCATAGTCTCCGCAGCCCTGGATTCGAACGGCAACGTGCTGGCCGCGGATTTCGACGCGTCCCTGGTGGACGTGCTCTCGGACCCGGCGGTCGTGTACGGCGGATATTTCCTCGAAATCGAGAGGATCCGATCCGACGCCTTCCCCGTGGTCGAAGCGGAGATCTACGTCCGCGACCGCTTCGGGAATCCCGTGGTCGGCTTGGATCAGGGAAACTTCTACGCCTCCGAGCAGATCGTGGCGGAACAGTCCGTCAAGGAGGGAGAAACGGAAGCCCGGGTTCGCTCGGAAACCCTCGCCCCCGTCCGGGAGCTCACCCTCCTGGGCAGGGAATCCGACACGCCGGGAGTCGCCGTGGCCCTCCTCGTGGAACGCTCCCCGGGGATCGACGCGTACAGAACCGAAGTCCGGGAGGCCGTGGAATCCGTAACCGCCGGCTTGGGAGAACCGTCCGAGGCTTTCCTGGTGACCGCCGGGCGCATACCGGCCCTGCAGGGTACCGCATCGGGCTCCGCAGGCGGCCCCATCCTCGCCCGTCAGGCGATATCCTCCGCGGTAGATCCCCTCTGGCGCTTCGACTCCGCCCTGAGGCTGTCCGTTTCCACCCTCGCCGCGGGACTGCGGAGATCCGCGGTAGTCTATGTCACGACGGGAACCTTGAACGAGTCCGGATTCGAGGGATCCACCCTGTCCGAGCTGGGAACCTACCTGCGCAACAACGGCATCCGGTTCTACGCCGTGATCGTCGGGGACGCCCCGGCCTCCGATGCGGTGCGGTACTTGGCTGCCGCCGCGGGCGGCGGCGTCTACCGGGTCTGGGAACCCGCGGGGCTCGGGCGCATCGGCGCGGATCTCAGGAGCGCTCCGACAGGCCGGTACCGCCTCCGTTTCCAGAGCTCCGCGGATCCCGGGTTCGGGAGAACCTATCTAAGGGTTATCGTGGAAGCCTACCTCTTCAGGAAGTCCGGCAGGGACGAGTCGGGGTATTTCGCGCCTCTGCGGTGAATGATTTTGGTTAATCCCCAGCCTTCCCGGGGTGGACAAGGATGCTTGGAATATGCTAGGGTAGGGCCCGCTCCGGAAAGGTCCCCCGCCGCGGTTCCGCGGAGGGCTGTTCCGGACCGGATCTTAAACGCCATCTTAGCTCAGTCGGTAGAGCGCGTGACTTGTAATCTCGAGGTCCCCGGTTCGATTCCGGGAGATGGCTCGAGCCCCGGCGGACGGCGTGTTTCATAGGGGGAGATTCCCGAGTGGTCAAAGGGGGCAGACTGTAAATCTGTTGGCTATGCCTTCGAAGGTTCAAATCCTTCTCTCCCCAGAACCCTCTCATGGTTTGAGAGGGTTTTTTCTTGTCCGGAGGTGATTCTTTGTCCGACGTATTCTGGGGCGGCGGTCTGCGGTTCGACTGTTCCCGCTGTTCCGCATGCTGCCGGCATGAACCCGGTCTCGTGCTCCTCTCCGCCGCGGATCTGCGCCCGCTCTTGGATCATCTGGGCCTTGATTTCAAGGGATTCTTCGCCAAATACTGTAGGCTGGTGCCTCTCGGGGGTGGTACCGCCGTCAGTCTCAAGGAAACCGGGGAATACGACTGCATATTCTGGAAGAACGGCTGTACCGTATATGAATCCCGGCCCGTACAATGCAGGACCTACCCGTTCTGGCCGGGTGTCGTCGATTCCCGGAAGGACTGGACCCGCGAAGCCGGGCGCTGTCCCGGGATAGGGCGGGGACCGGTGCGCCCCCGCGCGGAAATCGAGGAGGCTCTATGGGCGTATCGCAGGAACTCTCCGATCCTTCTCGACCCCGGAGCGGATCCGGAGTCCCTAGATGAACATACGATTCTGGGGGGTTAGGGGATCCATCCCGACACCCTTGAGCTCCGACGCCATCCGGAGCAAGATAGCGGCGGTGGTCCAGCGGGTGACCCGCAAGGACATCGAAAGCCCCGAGAGCCGGGAGCGCTTCCTGGCCTCCCTGCCCGACGAGATCTTTTCCACCGTCGGAGGGAACACCTCCTGCGTGGAGATCGCCGCCGACACGGCGGAACGAATCATCTTCGACGCGGGAACCGGCATCCGCGATCTCGGCGCCGAGATCGCCGGGTTCCGGGGACCCGCCCGCTGCCATGTCTTCTTCTCCCACTTCCACTGGGACCACGTTCAGGGCCTGCCGTTCTTCGCCCCCGCCTTCAATCCCTCCTCCTCGATAACCTTCTACAGCCCCGAGCAGGGCTTGAAGGAAACCCTGGAAGGGCAAATGCGTCCCCCCTATTTCCCGGTCACCATGGACGTGATGAGGGCCTCCCTTGAATTCAGGAAGATCGGTTCCGAGGGCGTGCGCATAGGCGGCGCGCGCGTCGTGCCGAGGAGGATGAACCATCCCGGCGGTTGCTGGAGCTATTCGGTACTCTGCGACGGCAGGAAAGTAGTATATTCGACGGACACGGAGCTGCAGCCCGTCGATTTCGAGCGGACCCCCGAGAATGCGGCATATTTCAGGGGAGCCGACGCCCTGATCATCGACGCCCAGTACACCTTGGGGGAGGCCATCGAGAAGTACAATTGGGGTCATTCATCCTTCAGCCTTGCCGCGGATTTCGCGTCCACCTGGGGAATCAAGCGGCTCATTCTCTTCCACCACGAACCCTCCTACGACGACCGGAAGATACACAAGCTGCTCCAGTCCGCGGAGTGGTACGTCGAACGGCTGGAAACCAAGGGTCTCGAGGTCATACTCGCCCGGGACGGGCTTACCATAGAGGTTTGATATGACGATCCTTGATCCCTACGACCTGCGCTTGAGTCCGCGGGAGACGATAGAGCTGTACCGTTTCCTGAAGCGGGCGGAGGACACGATGCCCCAGGAAGTATCCGGCGTGCTGGAAAAGCTGCGGGAACGTCTGTATTCACGCCTTTCCATCGAGGAGATGGAGAACATCGAAGTCTATCTAGGCATCCTTACGGCGGCGGAAGCCGCGAAGCGGTAGGTATCCTATGGGAACACGATCCTCCCCGAAGTCCGTCCTGAGAATCGTATTTCTTCTGCCCCTTCTCCTGGCGGGAACCGGAATGCTCCTGGCCGCGGGCGCGGTGGCGGTTTTCGCATCCCTGGACGCAGCTCCGGAGGGTTTGCCGCCGGAGGGAGCGCTCTTCACCGTGGAAACCGGGGAATCGGGGGCCGGGATCGCGGAGCGTCTTGAGGAGGAGGGATTGATACGCTCCGCCCTGGCGTTCCAGGGCCTGCTGCGCATCCGCGGTCTCCAATCCTCCCTGAAGCGGGGGACCTACCGGATCGAACCCGGAATGCGGGCCAGGGACGTCCTGGAGCTTCTGGTTTCCGGAAAGCAGGCCCTGGTCCGGGTGACCGTGCCCGAAGGCCACACCCTGCGGCGCACCGCGGAGGTCTTCGCCCAGGCCGGCGTCTCGGGACGGGACGAATTCCTCGCGGCGGCCCGGGATCCCGCCCTCCTGGCCTCCCTAGGAATTCCTTCGGCTTCAGCGGAAGGATACCTCTTTCCGGATACCTACTACCTGCCCCACGACACGCCGGGCGAGGAGGCGGTCAGGCTTATGGTCGGCGCCCTTCGGTCCCGCCTTGCGGAACGCCTGCCCGAGTCCCTTTCCCTGTCCCCCGAGGAACTGCACCGGCGCATCATCCTCGCCTCCGTCGTGGAGCGGGAATACCGTCTGCCCGAGGAAGCTCCCCGTATCGCGGGGGTCTTCTGGAACCGCCTGCGGATCGGGATGGCCCTGCAATCCTGCGCCACCGTGGTGTACATCATCACCGAGGTCCAGGGGAAAAAACATCCCGAAGTCCTATACAATCGGGACATCGAGATCCGCCACCCCTTCAACACCTACGTGAACCCGGGGCTCCCCCCTGCCCCCATATCGAATCCCGGAATGACCGCCCTGGAGGCGGTATTCCGCCCGGAGCCTTCGCGGTACCTGTATTTCCGTCTCCTGGACGCGCGTACGGGGAGGCATTATTTCTCGGAGACCCTGGACGAGCACATCAAGGCGGGCGCCCTGGCGGTGAAGGGCATCGGGGGACGATGAAGCGTATACGCAAGGATTCCCTGGATGCCGTCCTGGACCGGACGGACCTGGCAGCCGTGATCGGAGACTACGTCCGACTCCAGCGTTCGGGTTCCGGCTACAAGGGTTTGTGCCCCTTCCACAACGAAAAGACGCCCTCCTTCAACGTAGTGCCGGATAAAGGCCTGTTCTACTGCTTCGGCTGTCAGAAAGGCGGGGACGCCATAGCCTTCCTCCGGGAGATCGAGGGACTCTCTTTCGTGGACGCCGTGGAACGCCTGGCGGAAAAAGCCGGTGTCCGGCTGGAGTATGAGGGAGAGGACGGCTCTCCCGACGAGGCGGCCCGGGAAAACCGGGAGCGCGAGTCACAGTACGAGCTATACGAACGCCTCACCTCAGCCTTCCGGTGGCTTCTCCGGGAACATCCCTCCGGGAAGGCGGCCCGGGATTATCTGGCACGTCGAAAGGTTTCTCCGGAAATACAGGAATCCTTCCGCCTCGGCTACGCCCCTCGGGACCGAGGGTGGCTTTTCGAATTCCTGCGTAAGAAGGGGTATTCCGCGGATTTCCTCTCCGCCTCGGGTCTTTTTTCCCGGGACCGTCCGGACCGCTCGTTCTTCGCGGACCGGGTGATGTTTCCGATCACGGATCCCCGGGGCCGTAGCGTCGCCTTCGGCGGACGTCTATTGGAAGGAGACGGCCCCAAGTACCTGAATTCCCCGGAAAGCCGGATCTTCCACAAGCAGGACAACCTTTTCGCCCTCTCCGCGGCCGCCAAGGTAATCCGTCAGGACCGCACGGCCCTGGTCTGCGAGGGCTACATGGACGTGCTGGCCTTCCACCAAGCGGGCGTGCGATACGCCGTGGCTCCCCTGGGAACCGCCTTCACGGACGGGCAGGCCCGATTGCTGCGAAGGTACGCGGATTTGGCTGTCTTCTGCTTCGATTCCGACGATGCGGGCCAACGGGCTACGGAGAAAGCGCTCATGACCGCCGCCCGCAACGGTCTTCGCGCCAAGGTGCTCGTAATCGAGGGCGGGAAGGATCCCGCCGAAATTCTGGAGACAAAGGGCCCGGAGCAATTGAAAAAGATTCCGTCTTTCACTATAAATGGAGACGATTTTATCGTGCGCCGTGCACGGGCGGCGCAGGATATCACGACCGCCGAAGGGAAGGCCCTCGCCCTGAGATCGTTGTTTCCATACATGTCCTCCCTGGATTCGGAGATCCGCCTCTCGGAATTCGCCGATTTCGCGGCCCGGGAGTTCCGTAGCAAGATGGACCGTGTGCTGGCGGATTTCGAGAAATTCCGGAAATCCGGCGGACGGGAGGACGGATCTGCCGTCTCCGGGGACAGGATCCCCGCCCTGAGGCCTACGTCGGATCTGGCGTTTCTCGCCGCCGCGGCCTTGAATCCCGGCCAGTTCGCCGTCGTCCGATCCCGCATGGAGGCGTCGGACCTGGACGACGAAGCTTCCCGGGAGCTTTTCCTCGCCCTGGAGGAGTGTTTCCGGAACGACGAGGAGAGCCTGGACGAACTGCTTGGACGCATCGGCAACCCGGGGCTCAGGAATTTCCTTATGGAACGGGCGGCGAAGGGGGAGTACGAGATCCAGCCGGATCGCCTGATACGGGACGGCATCCTGAACGTCCGGGAACGAAGCTTCGAGAGGCGGCGTGCCCGGGTGGTACGGCAGATCGCGGACTATAATGCGGAACGGGAAGCGGACTCGGTTTCGGTGAACGATCTTCTGTACGAGAAGATGTTCATCGACCAAGAGCTGGAAAAGATAAAGGAAGAGCGGAATGAGCGATCTTGAACTCGATCCCGCGGTAGCCAAGCTCCTCGAATACGCGAAATCCAAGAGTTCGATCACCTTCGACGAACTCTCGGATTTCCTGCCGGAGCACGTGCTCAATACTGACAAGATAGACGGGGTACTCGCGCTCCTGGAGAGTCACAACATACGGCTCGAGGAAGAGGAGAGTCCGGCGGACGAGGAGGCGGCGGTCAAGGAGATCGAATCCGCCAAAAAACGCCTGGTCTATACGGACAAGGAGTCCGCGGTCGACGATCCCATCCGGCTCTATCTCCGGGAGATCGGCAAGGAGAACCTCCTGACCGCGGAGCAGGAGGTGGAACTCTCCAAGCAGATGGAGGAGGGCGAGGGGATCATCAAGGGCATCATCCGCACCAGCGGAATGCTCATCCCCGAGTTCTACCAGATCTCGCAGAAGGCCAAACGGGAGTCCGGGCCCCAGCGCAAGGAAAACACGGAAAAGATCGCGGAACGTCGCCGGCTCAACCAGTTCTACCGCGACGTCATCCGGGATACGTCGACGGACCTCCGGGCCTACGTCGAGACCAAACGCCGCATACTGTCCCGGGGCGGCGACGCCCTCAAGGACGAGGGGCTGGAAACCTCCCGGGAGGCGCTCCTGGAGAAGCTTCGGGACGTGGAAATCCACCCCGAGGAGATCAATTCCTTCTCCGAGAAGTTCATTCTCGCGGCCAAGAAGATCCGGAAGTACCGGCGGGAGCAGGAGCGTCTGGAAAAGACCCTTCAGGTATCCAACCTGAGGGAGCTCCGGGCCCTGGGCCGAAACCTAACCATCCGGGACCGCCGGGACAGGATAGAGACGGAAATCGGCCTCTCCTCGGACGAGATCAAGGAGAGGATCCGGCAGATCCAGGTGACGGAAAAACGCCTGGACGAACTCGAGAATTCCTTCGAATGCGGCTGCGACACCATCCTCACCATGGCCAAGGAGATCAACCGCGGCCGGATCATGATGAAGAACGCCAAGGATCGCCTGATCAAGGCGAACCTGCGGCTGGTGGTCTCCATCGCCAAGAAGTACACGAACCGTGGCCTCCACTTCTTCGACCTTGTCCAAGAGGGGAACATCGGCCTGATCAAGGCGGTGGAGAAGTTCGAGTACCGGAAGGGCTACAAGTTCTCAACCTACGCCACCTGGTGGATCCGCCAGGCCATCACCCGGTCAATAAGCGACCAGGCCAGGACCATCCGGGTTCCGGTCCACATGATCGAGCAGATTAACAAGGTGGTACGGGAATCCCGCCAGCTGATGCAGAAGCTCGGCCGGGAGCCCACGGACGAGGAAGTGGCCCAGCAGCTCGGATGGCCCGTAAGCAGGGTGAAAAGCGTCAAGAACGTCGCCCGGGAGCCCATCTCCCTGGAAACTCCGATCGGGGAGGACGAGGATTCCCTGCTCGGGGACTTTATCGAGGACAAGGAGATCGAGAATCCCTCGGTACAGACGGACTACAAGCTCCTGCAGGAACAGATCCGCTCGGTCCTGTCGACCCTGCCGCCCAGGGAACAGGAAGTCCTGCGCATGCGTTTCGGCCTGGACGACGGCTATTCCCTGACCCTGGAAGAGGTGGGGCTGTATTTTAACGTCACCCGGGAGCGCATCCGGCAGATCGAAGCCAAGGCTCTCAAGAAGCTGCGGCATTTCAAACGGAGCCAGAAGCTCCGGGACTACATGGATCATTGATGACCAGGCGCGTTCCGTGCTATCGTTGCGGACTTGGATATTATCTACGAGGTGATTCCCTATGTTGATGGAAGAGGTTTTCGAGCGGCTCCGGCAATTCCAGGACATCCTCAAGGAGCGCGTGGAGATCGAGAGAGAGATCGAGAACATCCCGAAGTCCCTGGTGGCCCAGGAAGAGCTCCTGGCCCGCGTCAAGAAGGGATACGCAGAGAAAACCGAGCAGCTCCAGGCCGTCACGACCCGGGTGGCCGAGCTGCGCAACGAGCTGGCCGAGGCGGAAGCGTCCCGGGAACGGGCGGAAAAGCTGATGGATACCATCTCCACCCAGCGGGAATACGAGGCCTTGAACAAGGAGATCCGGGACGCCACGGACAAGGAGCACCAGGTTCGCAAGGACCTTCAGAAAGAGGAACGGGCCCTGGCGGAGATCGAGGAATCCTTCAAGCGGGACGAATCCATGATCCAGCTGCAGGAATCGGAGATCCAGGATAAGAAGCGCAAGATCTCGGAGGAAACCTCGGCCAAGCAGGCCCGGGTCGCGGAACTCCGGACCTCCGAGAAGACCGCCACCGAGGGGATCGACACGGAGATCACCTTCAAGTTCGAGCGGATCATCCGGTCTAAGCAGGGCTTGGGAATCGTCCCGGTTCGGGGTTACGTTTGCTCCGGATGTTCCATGATCCTGCCCGCCCAGTTCGTCAACGAGGTGCGGCAGGGCAACAAGATCGTCTTCTGCCCCTACTGTTCCCGGGTGCTCCACTACCAGGAAGCCGAGGAATCCGCAGGCGACCTGATCGCGGATATCGAGTCCGGGAGCCTCGCGGACCTGGACGATTTCTCCGACGAGGCGGAAGAGGATTCCTACGACGAGGATTCGGACGAATCCGACAAGGAAATGGGCGAATCCGACGAATGACGGGCTTTTGGGGGCAGGTCGAACCGCCGCCGTCCCGGTTCTTCGGAATCGGGGCGGAGGAAAGTCCGGGCTCGCTACGGCACAGCGCCGGCTAACGGCCGGGCGCCGCGGAACGCCCTTCGGGGCGGGCCGCGGTGACAGACAGCGCAACAGAGAGCAGACCGCCGAATGGACCCGAAAGGGTCCATGGCAAGGGTGAAAGGGTGGGGTAAGAGCCCACCGCGTTTCCGGCGACGGGAACGGCACGGCAAGCCTCGCTGCGAGCAAGGTCGAGCAGCGGATGGGCCGCCGGCCCGGCCGCGCTTTAGGGCGCGGCGATCCGCGGGTAGACCGCTGGAGGCTCCGGGAGACCGGAGACCGAGAGAGATGGCGGCGGCGCCTTAGTGGCGCACAGAACCCGGCTTACAGACCTGCCCCTTTTTCTTCCTGCACCCGCGGCGTCCCCGTCGATTGACGAGGGACGTACAGGCATGGTAAAAATTTGCACGGCCTTATGTATGAAATCCCTGGAAATCCGCAAGTCTTCGATCGTCGCTCCCCGCGCCGGCGCAAACGTCTGGGGCGGCTTCTATTGGCCGCAGCCCTGGCCGCGATGGCCGGACTGGCCGCCTTCGTAGTCCCCGCACTGTATCGTACGGCCCGGGCGGGCAATCCTCGAATTCCCTCCGAGGAAAGCATACTCGCGGCGTGGAATGCCCGGAACTACGACGAAGTTCTGGCGCTCTGCGAAGAGGGCTTGTCCCAGCGCCCCCTGGATCCCTTCCGCCTGGTCTTGAGCGGTTTCGCATCCTTCTATCGCGGTGTCGGCGAGTCGGACGGCGAGATACGTCTGCGCTACATGGACGCCTCGATCTTCTCCCTACGGAAAGCCCTTACGTCGCCGTCGATTCCATTCCGCTCCCAGGTCGCGTATGTGCTCGGGAAGGCGTATTATCACAAGGGACCCTATTACATGGACGAGGCGGCCAGGCACCTGGACGCCGCCTTCCTGGACGCGGAAGCCCGGGGCGAGGAGGCGCCCGGGGATATACTGGAGTACACCGCTGTCGCCTATTCCACACTCGGTGACTATACAAAAAGCGTGGAGTCCTTCGAGAAGGCCCTGGCACGGGGAAAGACGGATCTCCTCCTGCTTGCGGCGGCCCGGGCGTACGTCCTCGCCGGTCAGGGGGAAAAGGCCGAGATCGCCGCGCTGGACGCGCTTTCCTTGACCGAGGATTCCCTGGTACGGGAAAAATGCCGGTTTATCCTGGGCGAGTTGTATCTAATCAGGAAAGACTTCAAGATGGCGGAGGAACAGTACAATCTGGTCCTGGAGATGAACCCGGAATCCGCCGACGCGCATTATTATCTGGGAATCATACTGCAGGAAAACGGCGACCCGGTCCGCGCGCGCGCGGCATGGCGCAAGGCCGTCTCCCTGGACCCCATGCATACCGCGGCCCGTCAGAAGCTCGCGGAACGGATTTAACGACTGGAGGCATCATGGCTCGCCGCAACCTGTTCGATTCCCTTTCCCTGGACATAGGCATCGACCTCGGCACATGCAACACCCTCATCTACGTGCGGGGCAAGGGAATCGTCATCAACGAACCCTCCGTGGTGGCGGTGGAGCGGGGCACCAAACGCGTCGTGGCCGTTGGCTCCGAAGCCAAGCGCATGCTCTGGAAGACACCCGGGGACATCATCGCCATCCGCCCCCTCCGGGACGGGGTGATCGCGGATCCGGACACCACGGAAAAGATGATCAAGTACTTCATCCAAAAAGTCATACCCCGCCGCTGGTTCGTCAAGCCGCGGATGGTGATCGGCGTCCCCTCCTGCATCACCGAGGTGGAACGACGCGCGGTCGAGGACGCCGCCTACAAGGCGGGTGCCCGGGAGGTCAAGGTTATCCACGAATCCCTGGCGGCGGCCATCGGTTCGGACATCCCCATCCACGAACCCGCGGGGCACATGATCTGCGACATCGGAGGGGGAACCTCGGAGATCTCCGTAATCTCCCTGAAGGGGATGGTCGTGACGAGCGCCATCCGGGTAGGGGGAGACGAGTTCGACGAGGCCATCATCAAGCACATCCGTAACGCCCATAACCTGATCATCGGGGAGCAGACAGCGGAGCGGCTAAAGATCGAGATAGGGAACGCCTCTCCCGACAAGATCATCGAGAAGGTCGAGATCAAGGGCACCGACGCCATCACGGGGCTGCCCAGGCGGCTGGAGATCGATTCCGTCGAGGTCCGGGAAGCCCTCCAGGAACCCATCAATCAGATCGTGGAGGAAATCAAGAGGACCCTGGGGCAGACTCCTCCGGAACTGGCCGCGGACATCGTGGAACGGGGGATAGTCATGGCCGGAGGAGGCAGCCTGCTCAAGGGTCTTCCCAAACTGATCGCCAAGGAAACCGGCGTGCCCGTGATCCTGGCCGAACGCCCCCTGGAGTGCGTGGCGATCGGGGCGGGCAAGTTCTTTGAGACCATGAACAGCCAGGACGGATCCCTCTACGGATCTCTGAATATCTGATGTCCGACGCCGCGGAACGCCTTCTGGCGCGCAGGAGGAACCTCGCATTCATCCTCGCCCTGGGCGCGTCCTCGCTCATCCTGCTCATCTCGACCAACTCCCTGGCCGGAGTTCCCCAGAGGGTGGGCCTGTCCGTCCTCTCGTTCTTCCAGAAGGGATTCGACGCGGTCGGGAACTTCGCCTCCGGGACCCTCACGAGCGTATCCGAGCTTCGGGATCTCAGAGTCCGGTACAAGGAGCTCGTCGGCCGGATGGAGGAATACCAGAACCTCGAACGAAGCCTGACGGACCTCAAGCGGGAAAACGAGAGGCTCAGGTCCCAGCTCGGCTACCTGGATGACGCCAGATACCGGGCCGCTTCCGCGCGCATCATCGCCAAAGATCCCGGAAACCTCTACTCGACCTTCGTGATCGACAAGGGGCTCGATGACGGCATCCGCAAGAACCTCCCCGTCGTCGCCTATCAGGACGGTTCCGAGGGCCTGGTGGGAAAGGTCCTGGAGGTCGGCAGATCGTCCAGCATCATCTCCCCGATCTTCGACGCCTCCGCCCACATTTCCGCGCGCCTGGATCGCACCCGGTATGAGGGCCTGGTCTCGGGAGGCGGCAGCCCCGACGTCCCTCTCACCTTGAAATACGTAAAGAAACGGGCCCGGGAGGAGATCCAATTCGGGGACCTGGTCGTCACATCGGGTTTCCAGTCCCTGTACCCCCGGGATGTCATCATCGGCAGGGTGACCCGCATCCTCTCGGCGGATTATCAGACCTCCCTGGACATCGACGTGGAACCTGTACTGGATTTCGCGCGGCTGGAATACGTGTTCGTGGTATTCCCGGAAAGCGGAACGGAGGATTGACGTGCTCAAGACCATCCTGATCGCGTCCGCCGCCGCGGTGGGCTGCTCCCTGCTCCAATCCACATGGATGCACGCGGTCGCGGTCTATGCTGTGATTCCCGACCTGGCGTTGCTGGTAGTGGTATACGTCTCGTTCCAGAACGTCCGCACCGAGGGTATCGCGACGGGTTTCATTTCCGGCCTGTTGCAGGACTTCATATCCTCCGCCCCATTGGGGTTCAACGCCTTCGTGCGAACCGTGATCGCCTTCGGATTCAACCTCATATCCGGGAGCTTCTATATCGACCGGATCCTGATGCCCATGCTGTTCGGCGCCGCCGCAACCCTTACCAAAGCCCTCTCGACGGCGGTCCTGGCGCTTGCCTTTCCGGCCTTCGTGCACGGGTACGACTTCCTGGACCGTATACTCTGGATCGAGACCGCGTACAACGCGGTCCTGGCCCCGATCCTCTTCTTCATCCTGGGTCTCCTGGGATCCCTGTTCGTCACGGCCCGGAACCGCGGATGAGCGATCTTCAGCCGGAAGCCAAGCCGGCCGATCCCCGCAGGGTCCTTCTGTTCCGCCTGCTGGTCGCATTCATCATCGCCGCGTACGCCGGACGGCTCTTTTACCTCCAGATCCTGAGGGGAGGGGAGTTCCGCCTCCAGGCTGCCAGCATATCCCGGCAGTCCTCGGTCCTTCCCGCGCAACGCGGGGAGATATACGATCGTGGCGGCAACATACCCCTGGTGCTCAACGTCGATTCTTTCGCCCTGGATATCGTACCCGCGGAGCTTCCCGCGGAACTTCGGGATACGGTGTTCCTGAAATTGGCCGGGTTGACGGGACGCCCGGTCGAAGAGCTGCGTTCGAAGATACCTCCCTCCTATTATCATCTATATCAGCCCGTCGAGGTGATCGGCGCCGTTCCATATTCCGCGATCGTCTCGGTCGCGGAGCGCTTGGACGAGCTTCCCGGGGTGACGTGGCATGCAAAGCCGCGCAGGAATTACGTGGAAACCGGCTCCCTGTCCCACCTGATCGGATACGTCGGAGACATCACCCGGGAAGAACTCAAGCTCCTGTTCAACCAGGGATACCAATCCGGGGACGTGATCGGGAAGACCGGAATCGAAAAGCAGTACGATTCGGTTCTTCGCGGCCGCGACGGCCGGGAATACAGGGTCGTGGACGTCCGCGGCAGGACGATCGCCGGCGCGGCCCCCTCCGTGGATCCCCCGGTCATGGGACGCAACATCATCCTGACCATCGACCGCAGGATACAGGAACTCGCCGAAAAGGCCCTGGGGCAGCGGATGGGATCCGTCGTGGTCCTCAAACCAAGAACCGGCGAAGTCCTGGCCATGGTTTCCTATCCCTGGTACAACCCGAATCATTTCCTGGAAGCCGACGGAGGTCGGGCATACGCCAGGCTCCTGAACGACCCCAACAAGCCGCTTCTGAACCGCGCCATCCAATCCGCCTATCCTCCCGCCTCCACCTTCAAGGCCGTGGTGACCGCGGGGATCCTGGAGGAGAACGCGTTCCCTCCGGAGAAGACGGTGCTCTGCCAGGGTGAGGTCTCCTACGGGGACCGGGTTTTTCGGTGCTGGATCCGGAAGCCGGGCCACGGGGCCTTGGACTTGAGGGGGGCCATGGCCCAGTCCTGCGACATCTATTTCTGGACCGTGGCCCGGGACCACCTCGGCATCGAGCGGCTCGTCTCCTACTCCAAGGAGTTCGGATTCGGGACCGCCTCCGGAATCGACCTTCCCGGGGAGATCTCGGGTTTCAATCCGAGCCCCCAGTGGAAGGAGCGCAGGTTTCACGAGAAGTGGCTTGGAGGGGATACGATGAACATGGCCATCGGCCAGGGTTATCTGCTGACCACCCCACTCCAGATGGCCAACATGGTCGCCATGATCGTCAACGACGGGGTCATCTACAAGCCCCGCATCCTGTCCGAGATCCGCGATCCGTCATCGGGTGCCGTCATCCGGAGCGCCTATCCCGAGGTTCTATCCCAGTCGCGGATGAAGCCCGAGACCTTCCGGACCGTTCGGGACAACATGCGCGCTGTCATCACCGAGGGGACCGCCCGCTACCCCGTCAACACGAAGGCGGTCCAGGTGGCCGGCAAGACGGGCACCGCGGAAGTCGGGCTGGCGGACCGCTGGCATTCCTGGTTCGCCAGCTTCGGACCCTACGGGGAGGAAAACACGGATGAGACCGTGGTCGTGGTCGTTATGGTGGAGGCCACGAATCCCTGGGAATGGTGGGCCCCCTACGCGTCCAACATCATCTTCCAGGGCATCTTCGCGAACCAGACCTACGACGAGGCAGTCCAGGCCCTCGGACTCTCGTACATGATCAAGCCGACGGAGCGTGTGGAATGATCGCCAACCTCAAGGCCCTGTTCAGCGATATCGATTGGTATATCCTCGCCGCCTCCCTGATCCTCATGGTGGTCGGCGTTCTGTTCATCTTCTCCTCCGGCGTTACGAGCACGGGTGTCATCGTTTCCACCGAATACCTCCGGCAGATCGCCTGGGTTTCCCTCGGGATCGTCTTCCTGATGCTCGTCGTACTCGTAGACTACAAGCGCGTCAAGGACTCCAGTTTCATCATCTACGCGGCCGTGGTGGCCATGCTCGTCTACACCCGCATGTTCGGACGAGTCGTGAACGGCGCCCGATCCTGGATCGGGATCGGTGAACTCGGCATACAGCCTTCGGAATTCGCCAAGATCGCCACGATCTTCTTCCTTTCGAAATACCTTGACGAAACGCGGCACTCCCTGCCCGGTATCCGAAGATTCCTCAGTTCCCTCGGAATCGTCGGGCTTCCCATGCTTCTCGTGCTGTCCCAGCCGGATTTCGGAACCGCCCTCGTCTTCATTCCAATCCTCCTGTCCATGTTGTACCTGTGCGGACTCGAGCGGCGCTATATCCTGTTTCTCCTTTCCACGGTCGCCCTGACCCTCGTGCTCGTGGTTCTGCCGCTATGGGAGAGGAATATCGCAGTCAAGCCTTCGGGTTTCCTCTTCGTGCTCTATGAAGGACCGTATCTGTATTGGATCCTGGGAGCCTGCGTGGTCTCGCTGGGACTCGCTGTTTGGGGCTTCCTCGTGTTCAGAAAACGCTATTATTACTGGATCTCCTTCGCATTTCTGATCCTGATTCTCTCCCTGATCGGATCCGAGCTGGGCCATCGGGTGCTCAAGGATTACCAGATCATGCGCCTGATCGTCTTCCTCGACCCTTCCGTAGATCCGAGAGGCTCCGGCTGGAACATCCTTCAGTCGATCACGGCCATCGGGTCCGGGGGATTCACGGGCCGGGGATTCCTTCAGGGAACCCAGAGTCATTATAGGTTCCTTCCTCAGCAGAGCACGGATTTTATCTTTTCCATACTCTCCGAGGAATGGGGATTCCTGGGCGGCCTTGTGGTCTTCTGCCTGTACGGCCTGATTCTATGGCGGACTCTGGCGCTGCTCAAGACCGTGAAAGACCCCTTCGCGGTGGGGATCGTGGCCGGGCTGTCCGGGATGATACTCTTCCATTTCTTGATCAACATAGGGATGACCATGGGAATCATGCCCATTACCGGCATTCCTCTGTTCTTTCTTTCCTACGGCGGATCCTCCCTTTGGACCGTCCTGATCGGTATAGGGTTGATCCTTGGGATTTCCGCCCGGAGGTACCACTCCTGAACTTCGTGCATCCCGTCGAAACCCTGGGCAAGCGGCTTCTTTCCGTCGAAAAACCCGCCCGATACCTGGGCGGAGAACAGGGCGCCGTACGCAAACCCGGGGATTTGTACACCGTCGCCCTCTGCTTCCCCGATCTCTATGAGATCGGGATGTCCAACAACGCCATGCGAATCTTGTACGCCGGGCTCAACGCCCTGCCCGGCGTCCGCTGCGAACGGGTCTTCGCCCCGGCGCGGGATTTCGAGGATCTTCTCCGCGAATCGGGCACGCCCTTGTACACCCTCGAAAGCGGCATTCCCCTTTCCGAGGTCGACATGCTCGCGTTCACGGTGGGGTACGAGCTTGCGGCCACGAACATGCTGACGGTCCTGGACCTCGGAGGCATTCCCCTGGACGCCTCGTCCCGCGGGGACGGTCATCCTGTGGTGATCGCCGGAGGCCCCGCGGTCACCAATCCCCTCCCGCTTTCCCGGTTCCTGGACGCGGTCTGGATAGGGGAGGCCGAAGCCGGTTTCTTCGCCTTCCTGGATGAAGTATCCAGGGTTGAACACGGCAGGCCGGGCAGGGAAGAAATCCTCTGCCGGCTGAAAAGCCAATCCGCGTTCTGGATGCCCGGAAAGACCGCGGTCCGCGCGGTGGACATGGAATTCCCGGACCGCGAATATCCCGTAGGTTTTCCGTGGCCTTCGCTAAAACCGGTCCAGGACCATGGAACCGTGGAAATCATGCGGGGCTGCCCCAACGGATGCCGATTCTGCCATGCCGGATACTTTTACCGTCCCCAGCGGGTCCGGTCTCCGGAGCGGATCTTCCGGGAGGTCGAATCCTTGGTACTGGAATCGGGCTACAGGGAGATCACCCTATCGTCCCTGTCCTCCGGGGACTATCCGGGCATCGTGGATCTTGTCCGTTCCCTCAACCGGACTTGGGGAGGTCGCAGAGTCTCCTTCCAGCTTCCCTCTTTGAAGGTCGAGAGTCTCGAACTGGAGGTCCTCGAAGAGCTCACCCATACGCGCAAGAGCGGCTTGACCTTCGCGGTAGAAACCCCGGAGGAAGCTTGGCAGAGAAGCATCAACAAGTCCGTCACACTGGAAAAGATCCTTTCGATCCTGAAGGAGGCGGAAAACCACGGGTACAGACTAGCCAAATTCTATTTCATGATCGGCCTGCCGGTGCAGGACATTTCCGGATTGTCCGAGGCCGAGGCCATGATCGAGTTCCTGCGGAGGCTCCTCGGGGAAAGCCGATTCCAACTGAACGTGAACATCGGAACCTTCATCCCGAAACCCCATACTCCCTTCCAATGGTGTCCGCAAATCAGCGAGGAGGAGGCGCTGTCCCGAATCCGCCGGATCCGGGAATCCTTCCGTTACGAACGGCGCATCAAGATATCCTATCATACCCCGTTCATCTCGCAGCTCGAGGGAATCCTGAGCCGAGGGGACGCTAGGGTAGGGGACTTGATCCTATCCGCATGGCGTAACGGGGCCCGCCTGGACGCGTGGGAGGACCTCATGGACAAGGACGCGTGGCTCCGGGCCCTGGAGGAAATCTTGGAAGCTCCGATCCGGGAAGCCCTGGACGGACGCTCGACGGATGAGCCCCTTCCGTGGGATGAAATCTCCTTGAGAATAGGCCGCGGTTTCCTTAAAAGAGAATGGGATAAGGCAAGGGCCGGCTCGTTCTCTCGAGCATGTACGGATCACTGCACGGAAAACTGCGGTACCTGCAATGATACGGACATTGTTGTATATAATAAAATACAACCTATAATGCCCGGATCAAGCCGGGTTTCACCTGACAAGGCAGCGACCATGGACTCTTCAAAGAATCCTGTATACAGGCTTGTGATGCGCTACTCGAAGAGCGGTTCGGCATCCTTCCTTCCGCATCATTCGATCATCGATCTACTGTACCGGGCTTTCCAATTGTCGGGTATTCCCATTGCCTTTTCCCAGGGATTCAACCCACTTCCGCGCCTGGAAATCGAGGACCCCATTCCGCTCGGCATGTCTTCCTTAGAGGACTACGCTTCCGTCCTGCTCACCGCACCGGTGAACCCCTCGGAAGCCCTCGAAAGACTGAATCGGTTCCTTCCGCCCGATATCCAGGTTCAACGAACTGCGCAGTATCCCATCCTTGAGAAAAAGAGAAACCGATCCATCTCCTCCATGCTGTGGGGATCGGATTATCGCCTGGAAGGAGTTCCAGACGTCGCGGCGGAAGTCGTATCGGAATTCCTTGCGGATCCCCGCCTGGAAGGGTCTACAGTACTGGAGTGCACAGAGAAAGATGGCCTTCTTTGTTTTCGTCTTCGATCCGTTGGAATCCGGGAGATAGGATTCGGGTCCCTGTTCGAAAAAACCTTCCACGAGCCGTTCCTTCGCAGTCCCGTCTTGGCGACACGGATTCGCCAATGGGCGCAAGACGAAAAAGGGCCCGTCGACTTTTTTAAAGCCTTCGACGCTTTTTATGGAATGCCGGTTCCCCAGGAGACGGATTAAGTCGAGAGGCTTCCGAGGCCACCTTGCGCAATGGTTTCGATGTAGACAGAATGTACATTATAGGAAGTAATGCAACGAGTCTGTATCGTGCTAGGGCGCAATATTCAATACAACGTAGCTCGTAGTACCGATAAACCGTTTAGGTTCGCTATAGACAGTTCCGAAACTTGAATTGTATCCGTATGCCATTACATAGATTAAAAGATATGTCTTCCCTTCCAGTTCGTCGTAATGAATACCGTCCTCAAATATTCCATTACGGTAGACAAGATCCGATTGAGTGAATCCAACTAGAGACTCTCCCTCTATTGATTGATACAAGCTAACGGAGCCGGAAATGTCGGGAACCGTAACAGGGATGCCTTCGCTTACTACCATCGTTGCGGCACCGCCGGAGCTAACGCTGGCTTGGAAATCCAAATCCACGGAAAACGCGTCATTGCGGGATCCCGCGTCAATTCGTAATTCATCGCTTTCAGCTGGACCGATCAATACATCCCGGAAGCCTGCTTGGGTCTTCATCTTGTCATATATCGTAGTCGGATAACTCGTATAGAGGGATGTGACGGTACCGACCGCGGTATCCGCAGAGCTGGCTGATGCATAGAATCTGTATAAAACTCTGTAGCCATAGAATACGGTCGGATCATTTTGAGTGTCGTTCGAGAACGTGAAAATGTCACCGCTTAAAACAGCGTTCGGCGGATACAGATACACGTACTCCTCGAGGCCGCAGGATGCCATGGCCAAGCATGCGGCGCAGAAGGCCAATGCCGTTATTACGGCGCGGCCGTTGTGTTTTAACGCCGATTTCGACCGACTAACCACGCAACCCTCACTCCTCGGCCCTTCCCTTCTTCCGGGTCTTGTCGACTTCCGCGGACTTGGGCGGTTCCAGGGGTTCCAGGCAGTCCACGAGTTCGTAGATACCCACGGGTTTGTTCTTTCCCTTGACGCGGATGTTGTCCAGTTCCCGGACGATGAACTTGTCCCTCACCAATCCGTAGGTGAACTCGCTGACGATGACCTGGGTTCCGTATTCCTTGTTCGTTGCCTCCAGGCGGGACGCCAGGTTCACGTGGTCCCCGGTGAGGGTGTAGTTCATGCGCAGCGGGGATCCCATGTTCCCTACCGTGATGATCCCCGAGTTCACCCCGATTCCGACGTTGATGCGCTTGGGCTCGGGCCAGGACGCGTTCAGCTCCTTGAGCTTGTTCATCATGGCCAGGGCACACTTGCAGCCCCGGACCGCGTGATCCGGCTGGGGCAGCGGGGCACCCCAGAATCCCATGATCGCGTCGCCTATGTACTTGTCCAAGGTCCCGCCGTAATCCATGAGCAGGTTCGTCATGGCCGTGAAGTACACGTTGAGGTGATTGACCAGTTCCTGGGGAGCCATGTTTTCCGAGAGGGTCGTGAAGCCCCGGATGTCAGAGAAAAAGACCGTCAACTCCTTGTCCTCCCCTCCGAGTTCAGGAGGATCGTCCACCAGGCGGTCCACGACGCGGGGGCTCACGTATTTACCGAAGGTTTCCCGCATCTGCCGCTTGTCCTTCTCCTCCGTGAGTGCCCGGTACACGATGACGGTTATGAACGTGAACAGGGTCGCGAAGGCGGGCATCGTGTAGTTCAGGAGGTACGCGGAACTGTCGAACAGGGCCGAGGCCACGAAGAAATACACGATGACGGACAGCAGGGTGTACCCTACTCCGATGAGCGCGGAGAGACGGGAGACCATGAAGGCGGTGATGAGGACCATTCCTGCGAGGACGAGGACATCGACCCATACGGGGGCCTGGTTGATGAAGTTGTCCATCAGGATCGTGTTCAGGGCGTTCGCATGGATCTCGATTCCGTACATGAGTCCGTAGGGAGTGGGCTTTTCGTCCTCCGCCATGCCGCTGGCGAAAGCGCCTACCATCACGATCTTGTTGGGTACTCCCATGGTCCTGCGCCAGGTATCGGGATCAGGACCCGGGGCTTTTTCGGAGTAGCCCGCGTAGGATCTCACGGGGAAGGTCTGGTGTCCGTCCATGCTTTCGCTGGAACGGTGGCCCATGTAATTGACCATCATCTGGCCGTATTCGTTGATCGGAATCCGTATTTCCGGGACTTCCCGTACCACGGCCTCCTTCGTGATGTTTCCGTCCTTGTCGTATTCCTCCCGGGAAATCACCAGGGTGTACGGCACCCACTGCCCGCTGGCCGCGTCGAACCTTTTAGGCGCAGGGATCAAAATATGCTCCCCCAAGACGACCTCGATCTCGTCCAGGGTCTTCCCGAGGTAGTCCATCGCGAGGGACAGCGTGATGGCCGGCACGAAGGTATCCCTGAATTTTCGGACCACATGGTATTCTGCGTCCGGAACGCCGTCCTCGTCGGTGTCCTCGATCTTCAGGGGGGCTCGGTCGGCCATTTGGTCCTTAAGGGCCGCCAGGGATTCCGCCGTAAGGGGCACTTCTATCGTATGGTATTCGCCCCGGTCGTCCTGCCAGGCAAGGCGCTCCAAGCTATCCTCGTCCACCGTGTAGCCCGGCCCCAGGTCGTCGAGCTTCAGTACTTCCACGAGCACCGAGGACTTGATGACCAGGGGCTGACGCCGGTAGATCTTGTCGGAATCGGCGACGAAATTAGCGTGCCCGTACCCCCGTGACGCCCGGCCGTAGGGCTCGAGGGGCGGTTCGTACCCGTAGAATCCCGGAACCGCCTTCCAGTCTCCCCGGATGCTGCGGATGGTTCCCCAGGTCTCGTACAGGGCTTCCTGCCGGGTTTCAAGTGCCGCATCCTCCGAAGCCAGGGAAGGAGCGGGCGTCAGGACGGTTTCCAGGAACACCCTTCCGGACTTCTCGATGCTCTCCACAAGGAGAGCGTCGTTCGCGGGATTGCGGTCCGGATCGATGAAAAATATATCCAGGAACAGGGCCCGCTCCCGGTTGTCCTGGTTCTTGATCCGGGCGAAGGCGTTGACCAGATCCGAGTGGACCCTGCGGGGGAAGGGCCAGTTCCCGTATCTGGCCAGGGTGCTCGTATCCACCCCGACGATCAGGATGTCCTCGGATATCTTGACGTCCCGGTCGGTCTGGACGGTTCCCTCCTGGAGGGTCTTCTTTTCCTGGGTGGTCTTGAGGATGAAGAAGGTATCCAGGACCTTGAGCTCCAGCTTGGCCAGGAGTCCGGTCTGATAATTGAGGAGCAGGAAGACCCCCAGGACCATGACTCCGATGATCAATCCGAACCACCGGGCATCCAGTATCTTGGGTCGCTTTTTAGCCATTCTGGCCTCCTGATCCAATGAAAACGGCGGCCCGGGAATCCCGGGCCGCCGGAGCTAGACCTGTCTCCGATTACGGGAGAAGTCCCTGGGACTTGAGGAGGATTATACGGTTCCGGGCCAGCTTTGTCCAATCGTTATCGGGATAAGCCGCCGTGAGTCTCTCGTACTGGACCTTGGCCTGGTAGTACTGCTTCGTCTCTTCGTACAAGGACCCCAGGGTGAAATAGGCGTGGGGGATTCCGACGGAACCTCCTGCGGTTTCGATCACCTTGGCCCACAGCTCGATGGCCGCCTGGATGTCCCGCCGCTCCTCCGCGGCCACGGCGGCTTCCTGAAGGGCGTATCCCGCGAGCAGGCCGGCGGGGTTGAGCTCCGAGGCCTGTCGGAACAGCTTCTCAGCCGCGGCCCAGTCACCGTTCCGGGCCTGGATCCTGCCTGCAAGCACGACGGCTTTCTGGGCGGCGTAGCGCTTCCCGTACTTCGAACGGATGGAATCCAGGGCGGCCAGGATCTCGTTGGATTTTTCCGCGGCCGCCGGTCCCGGCTCCATCTCGTACCATTCCTTTAGGGAAACTTCGACCGTTTCCAGTGCCAGGGCGGACCGTGTCGCCGTCCTCTCGTCCAGGATGGTCCAGGCCGCGGCCGCGACGACCGCGAGCAGCCCGGCCGCGAACACGGAGATCACCGCCGTACGGTTCTTGCGGAGAAAATCGTTCAGACGGGTATGGATGCTCGGTGTTTCCACCCGCGCGGCCTTATCCTGCGCGGCGGTTTCCTTTGAGGCCATATATCACTCCTTGTAGTCGTTTATCGAGAGTTCCTTGATCAACCGGGAAAGGTAGGTTCTTTGGATGTCCAGGACCTTGGCGGTCTCCGTCTGGTTCCAGTCGTGATCCTCCAGTGCCCTGCGAATGAAATGACGCTTGAAGATGGCCAGGGAATCCTTGAGGCTCTTGCCGCCATAGGGATCGCTCCCCTCGGAACGCCCTCCCAGGAGAAGGTCCGGCACGCCGATGTACTGATCCTTGGCGATCACGCAGGCGCGCTCCACGGCGTTTTCCAACTCCCGCACATTTCCCGGCCAGGAATAGGACAGCATGATATCCATGGCCTCGTCGGTGAAGCCACGGAACTGCTTCTTGGTCTCCCTGCCGAACTTTTTCAGGAAGTACTCCGCAAGGGCGGGAATATCCTCCTTGCGCTGCCTTAGGGGCGGCACATAGAGGGGCAGGACGTTCAGCCTGTAGTACAGGTCGCTGCGGAACTCCCCCTTCTCCACCAGGGTTTCTATGTCCCGGTTAGTGGCCGCCACGATGCGGACGTCCACGGTGACGGAGTCGCTGGAGCCCACGCGCTCGAAGGTCTTCTGCTGGAGCACTCGTAGCAGCTTGGCCTGGAGCTTTAAGGGCAGATCCCCGATCTCGTCCAGGAATATGGTGCCCCCGTCGGCCAGTTCGAAGCGGCCCCGGCGGTTCTGGACCGCGTCCGTGAAGGCTCCCTTCACGTGGCCGAAAAGCTCGCTTTCCAGCAGGCCTTCGGGCAGGGCCGCGCAGTTGACCCGTACGAAGGGACCTTTCCGCCGGCTTGAGCGCAGGTGGAGCTGCTCCGCGAAGAGCTCCTTCCCCACCCCGCTTTCCCCCAGGATCAGGACCGAAGAGTCCGTGGGTGCCACCCGTTCGATCAGGTCCAGCTTTTCCTTGATCAGGGGGCTGGCGGACACGAGGACATGGTAGCCCTTATCGATGTCGATCTGCTCCCGGAGGAAGCCGATCTCCTCCCGGGCCCGCTCGAGGTACCGGGCATTCTCGATGGCGATGGCCGCCTGGACCGCGAAGATCTCCAGCCACTGGAGATCCTCTTGGGTGAAGTACTTCTTGCCTTTTTTATTGAGGATCTCTATGACGCCCACGCAGTTGTCCCGCACCACCATGGGCACCGCCAGGATGCTGTAGGTGGGAAACCCTATACTCTTGGAGATCTCTCCGTAGAAGCGGCTGTCGGTCTCAACGTCGTTGACGATCAGGGATTGGGTGTGGGCGGCCACCCAGCCAGCTATGCCCTCCCCCGGATTCAGGGAAAACTTCTTGACGTCCCGGCCCTTGGGGCCCAGGGCGATCTCGAAGTATAGCTTCCCGTCCTCCGGGTTCTTGAGCACCAGGCTGGAGGCCTCGCCCTCGGTAAGCCGAGTCGCGGACTCGATGATATGGGTCAGAAGGGACGTAGCGTCCGCGTAGTTCGAGTTGATCAAGGTGTTGATCTCGATGAGGGTCTCGAACTTGCGCGGGTCGATACGTTCCAGCATGTCCGGTTACGAGTTCTTGCCCGAGCCGCCCCTCTCCTTGAGCATATCCCCGAGGGTGTAGCCCTCCGCCGCGTCGTCCTGCATGAAGCGGGAGATCTCTTCTCTCTGCTGCTTCTTCACCAGGTCGCGTACGGACAACGAGAGTTTCTGCCGGTCCGGGCTCAGTTCCACGATGACCGTCTTGATGGGCTGGCCGACCTCGAACTTCTTGACCGCGTCCTCGAAGGCCTCTTCCCGGTCCGTCGAGAGGTTGGACTTGTTCACCAGACCCTCGATGTCGCCCTGCACCTTCACGAAGACGCCGAAGTCAGTGATGGAGGACACCGTGCCGTCGACGATGCTGCCCACATGGAAAGCCGTGGCGAAGGAGTGCCAGGGATCATCGGACAACTGCTTGACCCCCAACCGGATGTTCCGGTTGTCCTGGTCCGAGTCGATGACCATGACCTCGATCTCCTGCCCGACCTCCAGCTCCGAGCCCGGGTGCTTGACCCTCTTGGTCCAGGAGATGTCGTCCACGTGGAGGAATCCGTCGATGCCTTCCTCGAGCTCGATGAAGGCGCCTGCGTTGGTGAGCTTCACAACCTTGCGGGTGAGGCGCATGCCCACGGGATACTTCTCGGACACCTGGTCCCAGGGATTCTCCTGGACCTGCTTGAGACCCAGGGAGACCTTTCCCGCCTGGAGGTCGTAGGCCAGGATCATGCACTGGACGGGATCGCCGATCCGGAGCATCTCCTCGGGTTTGCGCACCTTGCGCACCCAGGAGAACTCGGAGATGTGGGCCAGTCCTTCGATGCCCTCCTCGACCTCGATGAAGGCGCCGTAGTCCGTGAGCTTGGTGACCTTGCCGTTCACCACGTCGCCCACGTGATAGCGCTCCTCGAAGGAGATCCAGGGATCCTCGGTGAAGTGTTTGAGGGAGAGGTTGATCCGCTTTTCCTCGGGATCCATGCGGATGACCTTGAGTTCGATCTCCTGACCCTTCTTAACGAAATCCTTTGGCCTGGTGACGTGGCCCCAGCTCATATCGTTGATGTGCAGAAGCCCGTCGAAGCCGCCCAGGTCGATAAAGGCGCCGAAGGAGGTGAAGCTCTTGACTTCTCCCTTCACGGTATCGCCGATCTGGACCTTGGAAAAGAACTCCTCGCGGTTCTTCTCGGTCTGCTCGTCGAGCCACTTCCTGCGGTTGACCACCAGGTTGACGCGCTTTTCGGAATACAGGCGCTCCATGTAGAACTTGGTCTTCACGCCGACGAGATAGTCGCCCTTCTCCACCCTCTGGGTGTCCGCCTTGGATATGGGCAGGAAGGCCCGGAGGTTCGGGCCGAGATTGACGTCGAAACCTCCCTTGATCTCCTTTTCGATCACGCCGTCCACGGGCTGGTTGTCCCGGAAGGCGTTGGAGATGATGCGCCAGCGGAGTTTTTCGTCCGCGCGCTTCTTGGAGACGACGATTTCCCCGGAATATGTCTCCTTTTTGAGGAGCACCACGCTGACCGTATCACCGATCTTGGGAGGTGTATCGAACTCGACCAGGGGGATCTTCCCCTCGGACTTGGCTCCCACGTCGATAAAGACGCAATCGTTGGCGACTTCGATCACCTGACCGTCGACGAGTTCCCCCTCTTCGAGGTGATCCATGGACTTGAGATACTGTTCCTGCAATTGTGTCTGGAAATTGTCCTCGGGGGTCGCGGACTCTTCCATTCCCACTTCCTTCACACCCATAATGTTCCCTTGCTGTTGAATTTTCGTGTACACTTTCTCATAAACTTCCTCTATGGTCAAGTGAGAGGTGTCCAAATACACGGCATCCTCGGAGACTTTTAAGGCTCCCTCTGGTTTTTCGCTGTCGATCCGGTCGCGCATTTCGATATTCTGCTGAATCTCCGCCAGACTCGACAGGCTGGTCCCCTGAAGAAACCTCCGCCGGGCCCTGCTCTCCGGGGTGGCGTGCAGATAGAACTTGTGTTCCGCGTTCGGGAAGACCGCGGTGGTCATGTCCCGGCCCTCCACGACGATGTCCAGGTTCCGGGACAGGTCCTTGACCACGCCGTTGACGATATGCCTTAGGGGTACGAAGGCGCTTACCTGGGCCACCCAGGCTTCCACTGCGTCCGTGCGGAGGTGCTCCTCCACGTCCCGTCCGTCCAGGTGGACCCGGCCCGCCCGGTACTCCAGCCGGGCCCTACGGGCCCATTCGACGACCGGACCTTCCTCGGAGGGATCCAGGCCCGCGGAGAGCAGGCCGTAGGTCAGTGCCCGGTAGAGGCTTCCGGAGTTCACGTAGGTGAAGCCCAGGCGCTCGGCGATCATCCGGGCGATGGTGCTCTTGCCGGTTCCGGCGGGGCCGTCGATGGCTACGATCATGACGGGCGGCTCCTTGGGTCTGGTATTAGCCTCATGGCGACGGTCGTCAGGGCTTCCCTCTCCGGATCGGTGAGATCCCGCCAAGCGCCGGGCTGCAAGCCCTCCAGTGTCACGGGACCCACGCGAACCCGGGTGAGCCGAACCGCGGAAAGACCGAAGACGGCCAGGGCACGGCGAATCTCCCGGTTCCTGCCCTCGATCAGCACGACCCGGAGGGTCCGCTCATCCTCGGCCTGGGCGGAACGGGCCCTTAGGATCTGCCCCCCCTCCGGAATGCCCCGAAGGAAAGCCTTGACGAAGCCCTCGGGGATGGGACGGTCCGTCCGGATCCGGTACTCCTTTTCGATGTCCCCGGAGGGGTGCCCGACGGCGCCCGCGAAATCCCCGTCATTGGTGAACAGGAGGAGCCCCTCGGACTCGTAGTCCAGGCGGCCCACGTTGTAGACCCTCTCGGGAACCTCAGGCTTCAGAAGGTCGACGGCCACGGGCCGGCCGTGGGGGTCCGAGGCCGCGGAAAGCACTCCCGCGGGCTTGTTCAGCGCCAGGTAGCGCTTCCGCGCCTCCGGCTCCACCGGACGGCCGTCGACC
>JBGSPT010000085.1:0-6303 GCA_041738475.1 Treponematales bacterium | reverse complement strand
CCCGCCCAGGCCTGCCGGATCGCAGCCTCCCTGGAGCTGGGGCGCCGGCTCTACGGCTTCCGGGAGCGCAGGATCGCCGGGCCCCGGGACGTCTTCCCCCTGGTAGCCCACTGGGCGGACCGGACCAAGGAACGGTTCGTCGTCCTGACCCTGAACGGGGCCCACGAGGTCCTGGCCGCCCGGGTCGTCTCCGTGGGCCTGGTGAACCGCACCGTGGTCCACCCCCGGGAGGTCTTCGCGGAGGCCATCGCGGACCGGGCCTGCGCGATCATCGCAGCTCACAACCACCCGTCGGGCCGCCTGGACCCCTCCCCGGAGGACCGGGAGATCACCGAGCGCCTTCGGGACGCCGGAGCCACCCTGGGAATCCCCCTCCTGGACCACGTCATCTTCTGCGCAGACGGGTACTGGAGCTTCGTGGAACACGGACTTCTGGAGCCGCCGGATGGGGGAGAATGAGAGCCGGACCCGGCATCCCGGCAACGGTGACCGATTGCATGCGAATCCTACCTTTCCTCATCCCTCCTACGGGATTATTGTAGTACTTTAAGAACAGTACGAAAGTCGAAACTCAAAGCAGGCAACGCCGAATGGATTTCCCGCTTCCGGATCCGATCGCTTTCCTCGGAGGCTACCTTCCCCGTCTTTGCGGGATCGCGACCTTTACCCATGACCTGTGCGAGGCGGTAGCCCTTGAGGTATCGGACACCGAGTGCTATGTCTGCGCGGTGAACGACCGGATCGAGCCGTACTCCTACCCTCCCCGCGTGCGCTTCGAACTGGAGGAGAAGAACCTCGACTCCTACCGGCGGGCCGCGGACTTCCTGAACTTCAACAACGCCCGGGTGCTCTGCGTCCAGCACGAATTCGGCATCTACGGAGGTCCGGCGGGAAGCCACGTGCTGGCCCTGCTCAAGGAAGTCCGGATGCCGGTGGTGACGACCCTTCATACCTTGCTCCGGGATCCGAGCGCGGACCAGCGTCGGGTGATGGACGAATTGGCGCGGCGCAGCGACCGGATCGTCGTGATGGCCGACAAGGGCGCGGAGATCCTCCGGGACGTCTATGGAGTCCCGGACGCCCGGATCGACGTGATCCCCCACGGCATTCCCGACATGCCCTTCATCGACTCGAGCGTCTACAAGGCCCGGTTCGGCGTCGAGGGCCGGACCGTGCTGCTTACCTTCGGGCTTTTAGGTCCGGGGAAGGGCATCGAATACGTCATCCAGGCCTTGCCGGAGATCGTGAAGCGCCATCCGGAGGTCGTCTACGTCGTGCTGGGCGCCACGCATCCCCACCTGGTCGCCCGGGAGGGCGAGAATTACCGGCTAAGCCTGGAGCGGCTGACCGAGGACCTCGGCGTAAAGGATCACGTCATCTTCGACAACCGCTTCGTTTCCCTGGAAGACTTGAAGGAATTCATCGGAGCCACCGACATCTACATCACCCCGTACCTGAACGAGGCGCAGATCACCTCGGGGACCCTGGCCTATGTCTTCGGCGCGGGCAAGGCGGTCGTCTCCACGCCGTACTGGCACGCCCAGGAACTGCTGGCCGACGACCGGGGCATCCTGGTCCCGTTCCGCGACGCGCGCGCCGTGGCCGAAGGCGTTTGTACCTATCTGGGGGACCCCGGACGTCTCCGATCCACCCGGGAGAGGGCATACGCGATGGGAAGGGCGATGATCTGGCCCGAGGCCGCGAAACGCTATCTCGAATCCTTCGAACACGCCCGCGCGGACCGGAGGGCCGCCCCCCGCAAGGCCTTCGCCGGGTGGACTCTCGCCGGACGGCCCTACGAGCTGCCGCCCTTCAAGCTCGATCATGTAGTGCGGATGAGCGACGACACGGGCATCTTCCAGCACGCGGCATTCAACGTGCCCAATTTCCGGGAAGGCTACTGTACGGACGACAACGCGCGGGCGTTCATCCTCTGCACTCTTATGGGTGAACTCAGCGGCAATCCTCCGGAAAAGAATCTGGAACGGCTCGCCACAAGCTATCTGGCGTTCCTGACCGCGGCCTTCAATGAGGACACGGGAAGATTCCGAAATTTTATGAGCTTCGGCCGCGCCTGGCTGGAAGAATCCGGCAGCGAGGACAGCCACGGGCGGGCGATCTGGGCCGTCGGCTGCGGCGCGTCCCGGTCCCGCAACGAGGGGCACCGAAGACTCTCGGAACACCTTCTACTGCGGGGCATTCCGGCGGTTAGGGGGTTCTCCTCTCCCCGGGCCTGGGCCTCCGCCCTGCTGGGAATCCATGAAGTCCTGCAAAGCCGTCCCGGACACCCGGAGATGAGCGCAGCCTGCGAAACGCTGACGGATAACCTCATTCGCCTTTGGAAGGGCTTCGCGACCGATGACTGGCCGTGGTTCGAAGCGATCGCCTCCTACGACAACGCCCGGCTCTGCCAGGCCCTGATCCGGAGCGGACGGGTCCTTCGGAACCCCGAAGCGACACGTATCGGCATCGCCTCGCTTTCGTGGCTGGCCTCCCTGCAGAAAACCCAGGCCGGGCATTTCCGGCCCATCGGCAGCGAAGGCTTCTATACCAAAAAGGGAGCCCGGGCGGACTTCGATCAACAGCCCGTCGAGGCCCAGGCGATGATCGCCGCGTGCCTCGAGGCGTTCCGCTCCACGGGGGACGCTGCCTGGGAGCGAGAGGCGAGGCGGGCGTTCGAGTGGTTCCTCGGGCGGAACGACCTCGGACTCCCGCTCTACGATCCCGGCAGCGGAGGCTGCGGGGACGGGCTCCATGCCGATCGGGTCAACGAAAACCAGGGAGCCGAATCGACCCTGGCGTTTCTCCTTTCCTTAGCGGAGATGCGCCTGGCCGAGCAGGCGACGGTTTCCGGACCGGGTGGGCCATGAAAGCGCTCGGCCGGATCCTTCGCGGCGACGTGCTCCTGGAACCCCAAAGCGAACGCGTGATCCTGAAGCCGTTCATTCCCTCCGACGCGCAGCGGGTGGCCGCGGTGCTCGCGCGAGCGCTGGAATTGGAGGAAGCCCGCGTCGGCGCCGAACTGGCCGCCCTGCTCCGGGACTTTTCGCCGCGCCATCTCGATATCGAGCGCCGCCTGCTGGCCCATTACGACGGCGTGGCGTCCAGGATTGTGAATCCCCGGGCACTCACCCGGGCGCGGAAGATCCTGATCGGGGCCCTGTTCTCGGGCGAGTACTCCCTGGAGTCGGCCGCCCTCTTCAATCCGTCCATCGTTCCCCATCCCGACCAGGACGGAGTCGCCCCCGGCGCACTTCGCTTCGTCCTGAGCCTGCGCGCGACCGGAGAGGGCCACATATCCTCCATCGAGTTCCGCTCGGGGATCATCGACCCTTCCGGGACGATCCGCATGGACCCCGTTTCCCCGCACGTCTCGCTGCCCGAGGTCGACCCCGACCCCCGCTACGAAAAGACGCGGTTCCTGAATATCCTTACGGAGATGGGCTGCGACAATCGGCATTCCGCGGCGCTTATGGACCTACTCGGGGACGTCTTCACAAAAAGCGAACTGAACCGATGCCTGCTTCGGCTGAGAAAAGAATCGCACCTCGCAGGGCAGGATAGCAGGGAAACGTTCCAGAAGGTGCAGTGGATCGCCGATTCCAACTACGAGATCGACTTTCCGCCGGCCCTTGACCTCAGCGAGCGGGCCATTTTCCCCGTGTCCAGGAACGAGAGCAACGGCATCGAGGACGCCCGGTTCGTCCTGTTCACCGAAGACGACGGAAGCTCCGTGTATTACGCCACCTATACGGCCTACAACGGCCATGCCATCCTCCCTCAACTGATCGAGACCCGGGATTTCCTGCATTTCCGCGTGAACACCTTGAACGGCAATGCGGTGAGGAACAAGGGCATGGCCCTGTTCCCCCGCCGGGTCGACGGCCGCTACGCGATGCTCTCGCGGCAGGACGACGAGAATCTGTTCATCATGTTCTCGGACCACGTTCACCATTGGAGCGATTCGAAGGTAATCCTTCGCCCCGCGGAGCTCTGGGAGGCGGCGAAAATCGGCAACTGCGGATCCCCCCTCGAAACCGAGGCCGGCTGGCTAGTCCTAACCCACGGCGTCGGCCCGATGCGGAGGTACTGCATCGGCGCGGCCCTGCTGGACCTGGACGACCCGACCAAGGTCCTCGGCCGCCTGAAGGATCCCCTGCTAGAGCCGGAGGGAGCGGGACGAGAAGGCTACGTCCCCAATGTCGTGTACAGCTGCGGAGCGATGCTCCACGGCCGGGACCTGATCCTGCCCTACGCCATGAGCGACCGCACGACCACGATCGTACGAGTCCCCCTGGATGCCCTATTGGCGGAACTTGGCGGCGGAAATCCGGACGCGTAGCGGCGGGATACGGGATGAATTTCCCCATGCCCCGGGCGCTTCATGGTAGGATACGGGAGATGCGGCATATCCCCGTTTTCCTGAGCATCGGAAGCCTCGTCGCCGGAATAGCCTGCCTTGCGAGGATGGCCGCGGCCTACGGACTGAGCCGTGAGCGAGGTCTTCTGTACCGACTTGCCTTCTTCGCGTCCTATTCCATTCTGATGGTCGTCGGATTGGCGTTTTCCTACTATTTCACGAATGTCGGAAACGATACGACCGTGGAATACGTCTTCGCCGGGCTCATCTTCCTCGCGATGGCGGCCATCGAAGTCAGCTTCCCCCGGATGATGGACTACCTGCGGCCCGCCGGAAAATACGCCGGTCGCCGGATCACCTTCATTTCCGCGGCCGTGACCGGCCTGCAGGCCGGGATCATCTGGGTACTGCCCCTGGACATCGCCTTTCTGGCCTTGGTCCTGGCCTTCGCACCCTTCTTCCTGGTCATCCTCGGAACCCTGATCCGGACCGCGGCGATCGGCCGGCGAGTCCACGGGCCGCCCCGTGGCGGGTCCCGGATCCCCCTCCTCTATATCCCGATCGGTCTGTTGGCGGGCGCGGAGCTCGCCTTCCTGACCGCGGAAGGCGGACGGAACGGGTACGCCCTCCTCAGCCTTCCCCTCGCCTACGGCCTCACCACCTGGCAGTTCTTCCGCTCGACGACCCCATCCCCGGCGGAGAGAGGGAATGGAATCCCCCTGGCGCTCCCTCCGGCCGTGATCGAGCGGGCGGGCTTGAGCGCCCGGGAGGCCGAGATGGCGAACCTCATCCTGGAGGGGAAGGAAAACAAGGAAATCGCGGCCGGATTGGGACTCTCGGAGAATACCGTACGAAACCACATCTACAGCCTGTTCAAGAAGCTGGATATCCAGCGGCGGATGGACCTTGTCCGCATCGTCCGAGGCGATCCGTAGCCGGGTAGTATAAAGTACCCAGCGAAGTCCGGGGCCCCTGGTAGGGAAATACCATTGGGCGGCGTCCTTTTCCTTCGTATCATCCTCCCATCACCCGGCTGTGGAATACGACGGCCCGAAGCCGACGAAACCGCCGCCGGACAGGGGAGGGAGACGTGGAAACCGGACACGGAAATTTCGGACAGTTCCTGTGGAGGACTACCGCGGCGCACATGATCGGCTACACCGTCGCGGGGCTCCTCGCCCTGGTATTCATGGGATACGGGACGGCCTTCGAGACCGGGCTGGCCGCGGTGGTCATGAGGCCGGTCGATGCCCCGATCGTAGCCATGGGTCCCGCTCTGCAGTTCATCCCGGGAGCGGCCTTGGCCCTCATCCTGTACCCTTTCCGGGGGATCTTCCTTTCCGGCCGGGGAGGCTGGCTCAGGCTCCTCTTGCTGATCGGGGGCCTTTCCCTATTCAACCCTCAGGTGCCGGGGCCGGGAAATTTCGAGGGCCTGCTCTACACGAATTTTTCCCCCGCCGAGCACGTCCTGGGACTGCCGGAGCAGATCTGTTATTCGATCCTGTTCTCCGGTGGCCTCTGCCTGTGGCACCGGCGTCCCGGGCGGGCCTGGAACGTTGCCGCCGCCGCGGCCCTGGTCCTGATCGCCCTCATGAGCCTGCTGGGGACGCTCTCCGCCCTCGGCCTGCTCCCCGGGGTGTAGCGAGCGCGAACCCCGGGTCAGACCGACGTCATTTCCCCCGGCATCCGGACCAGAAGGTCCAAGGAGACAGCCGCCCTTGTCGTCCGCGGCGCCCCGGGTAAAAAGCCAATCCCCTTCCCGGCGCAGTTCCCAGGGCTATCCGTGCCAGAAAGTCCCATCAGGGCACCTGCCACAGGATCGTGGCGCCCGTGTGGGCCTTGAGGTCCATCGACCCGGCCCCGGAGGACAGGAAGTCTCCGCCGGGCATCCAGGCGACGCTCCGGACCGGGAGGGAGTTGTGATGCTGCATGGCATGGGGCGC
>JBGSPT010000282.1:0-9050 GCA_041738475.1 Treponematales bacterium | reverse complement strand
CCGGCCGGGCACGGCCGCCGCGATCCGGGTCTCGTCCTTGAGGATCCCCAGGGGGCCGGCGCCGGCCCGGGCCTCCGCGACGGCTTCCTCGGGCTGAAGGTACCAGACGCCGTCCCGGTCGATCCCGATCAAGACGGGCTCGTGGGACGCGGGGAGATGGCGGAGGACGCTGGCCGCGGAGACCAGGGACACTTCGTGCTCGCCGGAGCGGCCGCCGTACAGGATCACTGTTTTCATCGGGCGGACCTTTCGTAGTCAAGCTCGGCCAGGGCGGCTTCGGCCTCGGCTATCTCGTCCCAGGGGATGGTACCCCGGGCGTAGATGATGGAGTTCTCGTGTCCCTTGCCCAGGAGGAGGACGAGGTCCCCGGGCCCGGCCAGGGAGAAGGCCTTTCGGATGGCGGCCCGGCGATCCGGGATGAGGAAGAGCCGTTCCCCCCGGGGCAGGCCGGGACATCCCGCGGCGATGTCCTCCAGGAGGGCCATGGGATCCTCGCCTCGGGGGTCCTCGTCCGAGAGGATCACGACGTCGCAGTATTCCGCCGCTACGCGGCCCTGGAGGGGACGCTTTTCCGTGTCCCGTTCCCCCCCGGAGCCGAATACGCAGATCATCCGGCCGGAAACGCGCGTCCTGAGGGGCGGGAGGATGGCCTGGAAGGATGAAGGGGTGTGGGCGTAGTCCACGATCACCTCGAAGCTTTGGCCCCGGTCCACGACGGTCATCCGGCCGCGCACGGGCTTGAGCTCGGGCAGGAGGGGGAGGAGCTCCGGCGCGGGGATCCCCCGCAGGCGGGAAACGGTCAGCAGGGCCGCCAGGGCGTTCCGGACGTTGAACTCCCCGACTAGGTCGATCCGGGCCGGATAAGCCCTGCCTTCCTCCACGTACTCGAAGGAGGAGCCTCCGGCGTCGGATACGACGTTCCGGGCGAAAGCGTCTGCTCTGCCGTCGTCCACGCCGAAGGCGAGGACGGGCTTGGAGCAGGCCCGGCGGAATAGGACCGACACGGGGTCGTCGGCGTTCACCACCCCGAAGGAGGGGACTTCGACGGGGCGGCCGGCTATCGTCTTCCGGTGCTCTACCCGGTCCAGGGCGCGGAACAGGTTGGCCTTGTCGTGGCGGTACTGCTCCACGGAGCCGTGGAACTCCAGGTGCTCGTGGGTCACGTTGGTCATGACCCCGACGTCGAAGGCCACGTCTCCCAGCCGGTTGGTGCGGGGGGAAAGGCCGTGGGACGAGGCCTCCACCACAGCGTACTCGTATCCCGCGTCCCGCATGGACGCCAGCATACGGTGGACCGCGTTGGCCTCCGGGGTGGTCTGGTGTTCGGGGTTGGGCAGTTCCCCGGATCCTGTGTCGGACATGACCGTGGAAAAGAAGCCCGCCCGGGATCCCGAAAGGTTCAGTAGCTGCCAGATCAGGTAGACCGTCGTGCTTTTGCCTTCGGTCCCCGTCACACCGACGACCCCTAGGTTCCGGGAAGGATGCCCGTAGAAGGAGTCCGCCGCGGGAGAAAGGGCGAACCTGGAGTCGGGCACCCGCACGTAGGAGATCCCGGGGGTTCGGGATTCCGGATCCCGGGAATGGACTACCGCGGAAGCCCCGGCGTCCAGGGCCTTGTCGATGAAATCATGGCCGTCCGTATGGAGGCCCGGGAGCGCGAAGAAGAGGTACCCCGGTTTCACGTCCCGGGAATCGTAGGCCATGCCGGTTATCGGTGTGTCCGCGGGTCCTGCCAACTCATAGGACGGCAGACCGAAAAGGAGATCCGAGAGGCGGCTCGTCATGCCGCCTATGGTACAGTCGCCCGAGGCCTTGCGCAAGGCGGCCTGCCCGGAACCGGGTCCCGGGCAGGCGGATACGGTTATACCCTAGAGGGGGAAGCTGAACTTGATCGTCCCGTAGGCGATGAAGGGGAACGCCCCTTGGCTGCCTTCCAGGCTCAGCGCAGTCATGACGCCGCCACCGAGGCGCAGGGTCTGCCGCTTCCCGAGCTTGAACATCACGGAAAGGTCGGGCACGATGAAGTTCTCGGTCAGGAATTCGTTCAGGAGTCCGAAAACGAGGAATCCGCCTCCCCAGGCGCTTAGGTTCAAGACGAGGGGGTCGAAGTCCATTTCCAGGTAGGCCATAGGGGAGAGGATGTTCAAGAGAATGAAGGAATACACCTTCGCTCCGACACCCAGGGAGATGAGACCGAGATCGAATTGGTAGCTGATGGCCGCGTTCGGGAACGGGATGAGATAGGGGATGTCGCCCCCGACGGACTCACCTACAATCGAATCCGCGATGCCCGCATAGAAGGGCATATCCGCACCGATATCCACCCTCCACTGGGCGAAGGCCGGGACGGCCAGCATGGCGGCCAGGGTCGCCAGGATGATCGCTTTCTTCAAGGTTGCCTCCTTGTTCGAGGTTCGGGAGGACAGGGCGGGGGAATCCCGCCCGGGCACTCCCGTACACTCGATAGTATATCCCCGATTCGAGGATAAAACACCCGTAGATTCAGCGTTCCCTCGCCGGTTGACGCGGCGGCGGCCATCCGTCATGCTCCGGGAATGGATTCCCGGAAAGCCTACGCCGATCTTCGAAGGCACCTCGACTCCCTTCCTGTCGGATTCCCCCGGAGCCGGGCGGGGGGCCGCATCCTCCGCGGGCTTTTCACGCCCCCGGAGGCCAGGGCGGCCCTGGGGCTTTCCTGGAAATTCCGGAGCGTCCCGGAAGTCGAAACGGAGTTGTCGGCCCGGGGCATCGACGCTCGCGGGCTCGCCATAGAGGCGGGTATCGAGCCGGAACCCGTCGGCGCCGCGCCCGGCTCCGGCCTTTCCGCGCTTCTCCGCGCCATGGCCTCGAAAGGCAGCATCCTCATGAGGGCGACGGGCGGCACCTACGCCCTCCTGCCCTTCGTGGTGGGCATGTACGAGATGCAGATCGCCCGGCTTTCCCGGGAGCTGGTCCGGGATACGGTGGACTTCATGCACCAGGGCTTCGGGCTGGAGCTGCTGACCACCGGGGAACCCCAGACCCGGGTGATCCCGATCAACGCGGCCATCCGCCCGGAGCACCGGATCGCGGAGTACGACGAGTGCCGTTCCCTGATCCGGAACGCCCAGGGCAGGATCGCGGTCCTGGACTGCATCTGCCGTCGGGCAACGGACCTGGCAGGAAAACCCTGCAAGTCCACGGATCGTCGGGAGCTGTGCATGGTCTTCCGGGACTATGCGGACACTGTGGTGCGGGAAGGCTGGGGCCGGCCCGTGGATACCGACGAGGCCCTGGAGATCGCGGACCTCAACCAGAGGGAAGGTCTGGTCATGCAGCCCTCCAACGAGCGGGAGCCCCAGTTCCTTTGCGCCTGCTGCGGGGATTGCTGCGGCCTTCTTTCTGTCATGAAGGCGATGAAGCGCCCCGCGGATTTCGTGTCCACGAACCACCGAGCCGCCGCGGTTCCGGAGAATTGTTCATCCTGCGGGGCCTGCATCCGTATCTGCCCCATGGAGGCGATCGTCCTGGAAGGGCCCGCCGCCCGGCCGGGCGGACGGAAAACCGCCCGGGTCCTGGAAAGCCGCTGCATCGGCTGCGGGGTCTGCACCGCGGCCTGCAAGTTCGAGGCCCTCCGGCTGGAGCCCCTCGCGCCCGCACGGGTGCCTCCGAAGAACACCGAGGAACTCCTGGACCGCCTGGCAGAGTCCCGTCCCGGGACGCTCAGGAAGCTGAGGCTGGGAATCGCGGGCATCCTGGGTCTGCGGACCCATCCCCACGGCCGCCGCGGGCGGTCTTAAACCCCGATCCTGTCCAGCAGGAAGCGCGTCAGGTCCGCCATGCCCGCCCCGGTGCGGGCCGATACCGGAAAGATCCGGGAATCCGGCCGTATCTCCTGCACCCGGCGGCGGACGGATTCCACGTCGAAGCTCTCCCGGTCCAGGTAGTCCGCCTTGGTCACCACGACCGCGTCCGCCTTGGCGAACATCACCGGGTATTTCAGGGGCTTGTCGTCCCCCTCGGGAACGGACAGGAGGGCCAGATCCAGGTGGGCTCCCGTATCCACCTGGGCCGTGCAGATCAGGTTGCCCACGTTCTCAAGGAATACGAGGTCGAAGAGGGGGTTCGGGCCGGTTTCGTCCGGAGCGCCGGGGAATCCGCCCTCCGGCGGCAGGACGCCCAGCTCCTCCAGGCCCCTGCGTGCCATGAAAGCGTCCAGGTGGCAGAATCCCCCGGTACGGAGCTGTACCGCCTTCCAGCCCCGGGCTTCCAGGGCGTCCGCGTCCACCCGGGAGTCGAGGTCCGCCTCGATCACCCCCGGGCGCAGGGGCGGGCAGAGCAGGGGGAGCAGGGCGGCCAGGAGGGTGGTCTTTCCGGAGCCCGGGGAGCCCATCAGGTTGACCAGGAAGATCCTCCGGTCCGAAAGGGATCGGCGCAGGGCATTCGCCTTATCCTCGTTGTCCTTCAGGATGGATGCCTGGACGTCTATGATGCGGGGAGCCCCGTTCATGATTGTTCCCCTGCCGGGGCGTCCCGAACCTCGATGGATTCCAGGACGTACCCGAAGGCTGAACCCGGGTCCCGGGCCGCCTCCTCCGCGGAACGTTTCTCCTCCCGGAGTACCGCGAGCTCCGCGCCTTGGGCGGGCGTGCCCCGGGCCGCGATGCGAAAGTACCGCTGGAGCCAGAGGGGCTCGGCGTCGCAGAGGCTTCCGACCCGGAGTTTGATGCGGGAGATCTCCGAGCCTTCGGGTGCGGCGGCGAGCGACAACTCGAGGACCCGTGTTATAATCGGCAATTCGTGCACGGCTCGACTATAGGCCTAGATTTCCGCGCGGACAAGGGCTTCCCTGTGGACAGCCCCCGGGCATTCCGGCGCGGCAGGCTGTCGGTGTCCGGCACAATCTTCGTGACACACGGGTGGAACGGGGGTGATTCATGGGAATGGACAGGAACGAGCGGATCGGGATACTCGGCGCCGGAGCCGCGGGGCTGTCCCTGGCCCGCAGGCTCGCGGACTCGGGCTTCCGATCCGTGACTGTGCTGGAACGGGAATCCGAGCCGGGCGGCAAGTGCCGGACCTACCGCACCGAGGGCGGCAACTGGGAGCTGGGCGCCGTGATGGGCACCTCGGATTACCGGGATACCCTGGATCTGATGCGCCGGGTCGGCATGGATCCATGGCGCTCTTACGCCCCGGCCCGGACCCCCGAGGACGCCTTCGTCGACCGCGGGTTCTGGCCCTGCGAGCGGCTCTTCCCGGGATGGATCGGCATCGGGGAGCTCCCCGAGGGCATCCTCGAGATCCTCCGGTACCATATCCTGGCGCCCCGGTACCGGGCGGCCTTCGGTCCGGGCCACGCGGGCACTCCCGGGGAACTCGCGGACTCCTTCCAGGTCTGGGTGGACCGCCACCGCATGGGAGTCCTGGCCAAGGCCATCTCGATACCCTACACGACCTTCGGATACGGCTACTACGACGAGTCCCCGGCGGCCTACGTGCTGAAATTCTTCGAACCCGGCATCGTCCGCGCCCTGGCCCTGCAGTTCAAGTTCTTCAAGTGGAGGGAGGGCGTCCAGACCCTCTGGGAGCGCCTGGCCTCGGACCTGGACGTCCGGTACTCCGTCGACGTGGAGGAGATCCGCAGGGGCGGGACCGTCGCAGTCGCGGGCAGGGAACGGAGCTCGGGCGAGCCCTTCCGGTTCGAGTTCGACCGCCTGGTCCTGGCCTGCCCCCTGGACGATGCCCTTTCGTTCCTGGACGTTACGCCGGGGGAACGGGAGCTTTACTCGAAAATCCTCTACAAGGACTACCGGGTCTACCTGAAGCGGGCCCTGGGCTTCCGGGTTCCCGCGGGCTTCGCTCCTTCCCGGTTCGATCGCACCGGCGTCGGCCGGGCCATGATCTGGGACGACCGGGTGCCCGGCAGCGGGATCCACACCTTCTACGTCCTGGGGGATGGTAAGCAATCCGACGAGGAGATCGAGGCCGGCCTGGACGAGGACATTCGGACCATGGGGGGCCGGCCCGGGGATACGGTCGCCCGGGTCCGGTGGAAGTACTACCCCCACGTGTCCTGCGAGGACTACCGGGCCGGCTGGTACGAGCGCTTCGAGGCCCTCCAGGGGAGGAACCGGACCTTCGCCTGCGGGGAGATCGCCTCGTTTTCCACCGTGGAGCGGGTGATCCGGTATTCCCGGGACCTGGCCGCGAGGTTTTTCGAGTAGACCTAGTCCGGACGCAGCCCGTCCCCCGCCTGACCGGCCGCAATTTTCCCGGCCGGCCTTGACGGCCCGTCGGTTTAAGGGCATCCTGTCCACCGACGAGCGAGGGATCCGTGGAACGCGGTGCAAAGCCGCGGCGGTCCCGCCACTGTAACCGGGGAGAATGCCGACTTGCGCGGCCCGCGAGAGATCGCGGCAGGCCGCGCGGCCATTGGGCGGTGAAGCCCGAGAAGGCGTCGGCGTACATCTACGATCCGGAAGCCAGGATACCGGCCCTCCGCTCACCCGCAAGCCGGACGCCTTCGGGCTGTCCGGGCGGGTAACCTTCGCGGATCGAGGAATCGTCGTGCAATCCCTCCCAGGAAGCCGCCCCGGGCGGCCCGCAGTCTCGGCAGACCCATCGTCTCCCGTCTCGCCCTAGGAAAGGTCCACGCCTTCCGGTCCGCCGCTCCCTCATGAAGGAGCGAAAGGAGCGGAACATGCGCAAGGCGGCATGTTTCATCGTCGCCGCGGCCCTCGCGGTCATGGGGCCCGGCGCGCAGGTACGGGACCTCGGAGAGGTCTCCGTCACGGCCGAGAGCTGGAGCCCCGCGGCCCTGGCTCCGGGCGGATCCGTCGTCGTGGTGACGGCGGAACAGATCGAGGAATCGGGGGCCGACAACGCGGCGGAGGCCCTGGCCTCGGTCCCGGGCTTCTATTCCCCGGACTACGGGAACCCCGGGAGCGTCCGGACCCCCTCCCTCAGGGGCGCCTCGAGCGGCCAGGTCCTGGTGATCGTGGACGGGGTCCGCCGCAACGACGCGCGTTCGGGAGGCGTGGATCTTGCGGACATCCCCGCCGAGTCCATCGAGCGTATCGAGGTCCTGAAGGGCGGAGCCTCCTCCCTCTACGGCGCCGACGCCGTGGGCGGGGTCATCGTGATCACCACCAAGCGGGGAGGGGATCCCCGGCTGGCCGTGACCGCGGAGAACAAGGCCTACCCCGCGGCCCTGGGCGCGGATCTCGAGTATCTTGCCGCGGCCCAGCGCCTGGGAGCCGCCCTGGATACGCGTCTCGGGGCGGCGGGCTTCTCCGCCTCCGGATCCTTCGAGCGGGCGGGGGACTCCTTCCCGGCCGCCAAGGACGGCGGGTCCGTCCTGGAGCGGGAGAACGTCGGATTTCTTGGAGGCTCAGGATCCCTGGGGCTCGAGGTGCCTGCCCTGGGCGGCATCCTTTCCGCGGGAATTTCGGGACGTTATGCGGATTTCGGGGTGCCTGGCATGACTACCTACCTGACCCCGAACGCGGAACAGCGTAACCGGGATCTACGAGGTACCGCCGCCTGGTCCAGCGACGCCCTGCTTGGAGGCCGACTGGTGCTGAACGCCTCCGCCTTCGGAGCCTGGTCACGCTTAGAGCTGGAGGATCCGGACTCGTTCACGGACGATCGCCATGACACCCTATCCTCAGGCGCGGACATCCGATTCAGATACTTTGCCACGGATGCCTTGGAACTACCCGCGGGCTTGGAGTTCCGGTACGACGGGGCGGAAAGTACCAAGATCGACTCTCGAAGCAGGTACCACGCGGGAGCGTATGCGGCACCCGTCCTCGCCGTAGGTCAGGGGCTGAAAGTCTCCCCATCCGTCCGCTTCGACTGGTACGACGACTACCCCGCGGGGTTCACGTACTCACTGGGTGCTTCCGCCGCGGTATCCGATACCGTGACCCTGAAGGCCACCGCCGGACGGTCCTACCGGGCCCCGGCCTTCAACGACCTGTACTGGCCGGACGAGGGATGGGGCGTCGGGAATCCGGATCTCCGCCCGGAGACCTCCTGGTACGGGGAACTCGGAGGCGATGCGAAAAGAGACTTCCTGAAAACCTCCCTGTTCGTGTTCGCGAGATATACCGAAGATTTGATTCAGTGGGTGGATCCCGACGGTTGGCTTGGGCCTCTCCCAATGAAGCCTGAAAATGTCGCCGCCGCCGCCTTTTTCGGCGCCGACGCGGAGGCCTCCCTTGAAGCCGGACCCGTTTCGGTCACCGCCTCCTATGCCCTTCTTTTGTCCTACGATTTGGCGGACGGCAGGACCCTGGCGGACGACGTACGGGTGGCCAACCTCCCGGTCCATACGATCAAGCTGGAGTCCGCGTTTGCGGCGGGGCCTCTGACGGTACGGGGTCGGGCATCCTGGCGGAGCGAACGCTACCAGTCCTCGACGCCCGCCCTGGATCCCGTACTTCTCCTGGGGGCCCGTGCGGAATTCCGGGCGTCCGGGACCGTCGGTATCTACCTGGACGGCGAGAACCTCCTGAACCAGGCCTACTCGGAAACGGACGGCTACCCCATGCCCGGAATCACTCTCAAGGCCGGGGTGAGGATCGTGCTGGACTGAAGGACGGCAGGGTTTTCGCTATACGAGTTTCGTGACACCAGGATGGCGGCTCCTAGGGGGCCGCCGCTTTAATTTCCAGGGAGAACCGCACCGCCAGCTCGAAGGATAGAGGCGCTCCACCGGTATTCGGCACCGGGAGGCAGGCCGCCACGGTTTCTCGGGCGGCCTTGTCCAGGAGGGCGCTCCCGGAGGAGCGGACGGTTTTCAGGTCCGCGAGGGCGCCAGAACTGTCCAGAAAGATCTTCAGCCCCACCACGCCCACGGTCCCCCGACGGCGCGCCGCCTCGGGATAGACGAGGGCGGCTTCCACCCGGGTAAGGAGGAGGGCGGCAACCTCGTCGGAGGCGGAAGGGGATCCGGCTACGCCGGACCCCTTCGCGGAGGCCGCCGAAGGGGTTCCTGGGACGGCCGCCAATGCCGCGGAGCCCGGGTCGCCCGGGTTGCCCGGCTCTTCGCCGCCGGCAGGTTC
>JBGSPT010000201.1:0-2275 GCA_041738475.1 Treponematales bacterium | reverse complement strand
GGCCCGGTACCCGTCCCGCTCGTCCGCAGGCGGAACGGGCGCCCAGGCCGCGGGGGCGGCGCCCCGCCCTTCGGATCCGGCGATCACGGGACGATCCTCATGGGCTGGGTGACGATGATGTCCGTCCCGCCCCGTTTCCGGATCTCCGGGATCAGGGCCGTCAGGGAGTCCCGGGGGGCCGCCACCTTGACCGCGTACCCGTCCCCTCCCCGGAGGGGGGAGACCGTGGGCTCCCGCATGCAGGGCAGGATGGCTATGACCGAGTCCAGCTTGGAGGTGTCCACGTTCAGCTCCAGCATGACCCGGCTGCGGGCGGTCAGGACGCTCTGCAAAAGGAGCACGATGGCCTCGATGGTCTCCCGCTTCCAGGGATCCTCCAGGGACCGGGGATTGGCGTAGACGCGGGTCGTACTGCGCAACAGCTCGTCCACGATCTCCAGGCCGTTGGCCCGGAGGGTCGATCCCGTCGCGGTGTTGTCCACGATGCAGTCCGCGTCGTCGGGCGGGAAGACCTCGGTGGCCCCGTAGGATCGGACGAAGGCGGCGTCCAGGTCCCGGCCGGCGATCCAGCGGCGGGCGATGTTCTCGTACTCGCTGGCCACCACAAGGGGCCTGCGGGGAAGGCGGCCGTCCTCCAGGATGGCCGTCGGGGCCGCGGCCACCAGGCGCACGGGGTCCAGCCCCGTGTCCAGCAGGTCCGTCAGTTCGACCCCCAGCTCCTCCACCCAGTCGGATCCCGCGAAGCCCAGGTCCCGGGTGCCCGCGTGGAGCATCTCCAGGATGTTCCGGGGTTTCAGGATCTTTGCGTCCAGGTCCGGGGAGGGCAGGCGGGGCCGGTAGTCCCGCTCGTCCCCCCTGATGGGCAGGCCCGCATCAGCCAGCAGGCGGAACACCCCCTCCTGCATGCGCCCCTTGGGAAGGGCGATCTTCAAGGTCTTCGCTTCGTCCATATCCTTCCTTTCGCGTCGCGGCCGTTTTAGGCCGCGAGGGCGACGAAGCAAAGCTTCGTCGAGTTTGCCGGATGGTCCCCATCCGACAAAAAACGGGGCGCCGGTTCCCTTCGGCCGGCACCCCGAAAATAAAGGCGCCGACCTCGCGGTCGGCGCCCAGTCGTTCGGTTCGATGCACCTCTCGGTACGATCCTACCTCCCGCCCTGCCGCGACCGCGACCCGTGGTGGCCGTGATGATTGAGGTGGTTGAGGTTTCCCGTACCGGGGGCAATCATACTGTGCATAGAAACACATTCACGGCGTACCTGTCAAGGGGTTTTTTCGCGGGTAATACGAAGCCTGGGAAGGCCCGGGGGCCTCCACCTTGTCCCGTCTTGGGCCCCGGGAGTACTGTATTCCTATGTTCACCCCCCTGGAGCTGATCTACCCCGTGGTCTCCCGCCGTTCCGGGGGACTTTCCCTGGGGGTGGACCTCTTCCCGGACCGCAAGACCTGCAACTTCGACTGCCCCTACTGCGAGATCTTCCCGTTTTCCGGGGAGCCCCCCTTCCGGCCCGAGGACCTGGACCGGGAGCTCGCGGAGTTCTTCGAGGTCGACTATCCCTCCTTCCCCCCGGATCTGCCCCTCCGGGACCTCACCCTGAGCGGGAGCGGGGAGCCTACCTTGTCGCCCCATCTGGGATCCGCCCTGGCCTCGATCCGGGCCGCCCGGGACCGCTGGGCGCCGGGTGCGGACCTGGTGGTCATCACCAACTCCACCACCCTGGGGCATCCGGATACCGCGGATCTCCTGGGGCGCTGCGTCGACGAGGCGGACTTGCGGATCTGGGCCAAGCTGGACGGGGGGAACGAGGACGGGTACGGCAGGATGAGCCGCAGCCGGGTGCCCTTCCGGGAGGTCGTCGAGGGGATCCTGTCCTTTTCCCGGACCCGGGCGGTCATCATCCAGACCATGCTCTGCGCCCTGGACGGCCGGGGGCCCTCGGACTCGGATCTCTCGGACTACGCCCGGCTCCTTGAGTCCCTTCTCGGCCGGGGTGCGAGATTCCTGGAGATCCACCTCTACACCCAGGCCCGCCCCTCCCCGGAGGGCAGGACCACGCCCTTGCCGGACCGGGACCTGATGGCCGCGGCCGGCCTCGTCTCCGGATCCGTTCCGGGGATTCCGATCCGGGTCTTCGGCCGTACCGGGGAGCTTTCCCGGTGATCGACCTGCACACCCACTCCACCGCCTCCGACGGCACCTACGAACCCGCCGCCCTCGTGGACCTGGCCGCGGACCGGAAGCTTTGCGCCCTGGCCCTGACGGACCACGACACCCTGG
>JBGSPT010000158.1:0-3197 GCA_041738475.1 Treponematales bacterium | reverse complement strand
GACCTCGCGGGCGGCGCCCGGCGGGCCGTGGTCGTCGGAGGCGGCACCGTGGGCTGCGAGACGGCCCTGTGGCTTACCCGGGAACTCGGCGTGTCCGAAGTCGCCCTGGTGGAAATGCTTCCTTGGCTGATGAAGGGGGTCTGCACGGCCAACCGGGGTTGGCTGATCCACTATCTGGAAGAGGCGGGGGTGCGCCTTCTGAACTGCTCCCGGCTTACGGAGGTCCGGGACGGGGAGGTCCGGATAGCCCGCAACGTCTCCAGCTCCGTCCCGGATCCCCGGGTGACCTGGGAGCCCCTCCTGCCGGAGAACGTGCCCAATCCCTTCGCCCGGAGGATCCGGCTCAAGGAGAGGGAGGAATCCCTGGGTGCGGACCTCGTGGTCCTGGCGGCGGGTGCGAAGCCCGACGACGGGCTCTACCGGGAATGCGTCTCAGCCTGCGCGGCACCCCTGGTCCGGAACGTCGGGGATTCCCACGCCCCGGGCAGGGTCCTGGAGGCGGTCCGGTCCGGGTACGCCGCGGGGATCTCCGTCTGATCCGGCCTCCTAGGCCTTTCCGGCCCGGATCATGTCCAGGTTCTTTCGATACGTGGCGGACTCGGGAGCCAGCAGTACCGCGGTCTCCAGGAGACGCTCCGCCCGTTCCCGGTCGCCCAGGCGGAAGCTGGCCAGGCCGAGCATGTTCAGGACTTTGGGATCCTCGGGCCTTTGCCCCCGGATTTCCTCGAGCAGGATGGAAGCCGACCGTGCGTCCCCGGACTTGAGCAAAAGGCCGGCCCGGTCGAATCGGGCGGACCAGTCTCCTCTCTCGGCGATCGCCGCGGTGGCGGCGCTGCGGTATCCCGTCAGCTGGACGAGGAGGGCGGCCCTGTCGTCCGAGCGGGCTGCGCCCCGGCTGAAGGCGTCCACGTCGTCCAGGAGACCCTGGATGAAGTCCTCCGGCTTCGCGTCCCGGTTGCCTCGCACGTACTCCATGAGCCTTCCGTATTCGTAGAAGTCCCCGTCGGGGTCCCGAGCCTCCACGATGCCGTCGGTGAACATGAGCAGGAAATCCCCGGGATTCATGCGGGTCCGGCCTTCTTCGAAGTTGAAATCTCCGCTGATACCCAGGATCTGTCCGCCCGACACGTCGAGCTTTTCGATGGTCCGATCCTTCCGGACCAGCAGGATGGGCGGATGCCCGGCGTTGGAGTAGGTCAGGGTCCCGTCCACCACGTCCAGGACCAGGTAGAATGCGGAGAGGTAGTAGGTTTCCCCGCCGATGATCTCGTGTATCTCCTGGTTCACCGCCCGGCAGACCTCGGCGGGGCCCCGGCCAACGCCGGCCTGGGTACGGAATGCGACCTTGGCCATGGCGGCCACCAGGGCCGCGGCCATGCCGTGGCCCGATACGTCCGCGATCAACAGAGCGTAGCGCCGGCCGTCGATGGGCAGGACGTCGTAGAGGTCCCCTCCCACGGCCTGCATGGCCACGTACCTGGCTCCGAACCGGAGTTCCGGAGCGGCGGGGAAGTCGACGGCCTGGGGGATGGTTTTCCGCTGGACCACCTCCGCCATCTGCATCTCCTTTTCCATCTGGACGTTCCGCGCGGTCAGCTCCTTGTTGGCGTGGTCCAGCTGGCGGGTCCGCTCCTCCACCATCTTTTCGAGGTTCTTGGAGTAATCCTCGATCTCCTGCCTCTGCCCCTCGATGCGGGCTATATTTTCCTTTAGGGAGGCGGAAACCTGGTTGAAGAAGTCTCCGAGCTCCCCGAATTCGTCCCGGCTTTTAATCTGCACATTCCAGGAGAGGTTGCCCTTGGCCATCTCCAGGGCCCCCCTCTTCAACTGCTCGATGGGCGCCGAGATCGCCCGGGCTTCCGCCAGGGCGAAGAGCACCGCGAGGAGGATGGCGGCTCCGACAATGCCCAGGAGAGTGCCGTAGAACTCCACGACGGGACGGGAAATGTCCGAGTAGTCACCGTATGTGACGACGGTCCAGTTGGTCCGGGGGATGCGCCGGGCCGCCCAGTAGAGGTTCTTGCTCCGGTTGCGGCTCCAGGTTTCCGGAGTCCCCTGGATGGCCTCGTTCATGGCTGCGAGGGGGCTTCCCGGAGAGAACAGGTTGCCCGCCGGATCGTCCAGCTTGAGCACCAGGGACCTGTCCTCGTGGGTGATGAAGGACCCCTTGGCGTCGATGAGGTAGGTCTTGGAGGAGGGCGTGTATTTCTGTACGGACACCACTTCCGTCAGGCGGGATATGTACATGTCCAGGGCGATCACGCCCAGGAGCCTTCCGGTCTCATCCCGCACCGAGCGGGACAGGGACACCACGATCTCCTTGGTGTTGGCGTCGATGTACGGGTCGCTCATCACGGCCTGATCCTCGTCCCGGGCCCGCACGAACCAGGGGCGGGAAGGCCAGACGAAATCGGGATCCGGATTCCACTCGTCCGCGTCCACGTAGTAGCCGCCGTTCGCGGTCCGGGTCACCCCGTCCTTCACGGCCGTGAACCGGGGATCGAAGACCTCGGTGCCGTAGTATATCCAGGCGATATCGGGCTCCTCCCGGGTCTTGGCGATCAGGAGGTCCAGGAGGGCTTCCGGATCGTCCCGGTGCTGGAGCACCGAGTGCTTCAGGGTGTCCAGGATCTGGTACTTTTCCGCAAGCCAGGTCTCGAAGTCCTTGGCCAGGAGACTGGTGTCCCTGCCGATGTTCCCGACCACGGCGCGCTCCACGGTACCCACCAGGGTGAAGGACACCAGGATTCCGATGCCCACGGTGATGACCGCGAACAGGACTACTAGGGTGATGAAAATTCGGGTGCCGATCGGAACGCGGACGGCCATGGCGGACTCCCTGTGGACACTGGTATTGGGGGGATTATAGCATACTGTGGACGGTGGACGGTGAACTGTGAACGGAAATGAGGAAACAGCGCGGGCGCAGCTCACCGCAAGGGCGTCCGATGTATCCGCACACGAGACCGGCGATTCCGACCACTGTCCACCGATCACTGTCCACCGTCCACTGTCCACCGAAGGAGATGCCATGCCGTTCCCTCCCTTCTCCCGCCGCATCCCCGCTCCACGGAAGCCCAACGCCCTGGGCAGGGCCCTGGCCGAAGCCCGGGCTTCGGGCCGACGGGTGATCAACCTGGCGGAGGGCAATCCCACGAGGGTCGGCGCTGCCCTGCCCGCGGATCGGGTGCTCCGAT
>JBGSPT010000147.1:0-5116 GCA_041738475.1 Treponematales bacterium | reverse complement strand
ATCCCCGGCTGGCCCGGTACGGCCGGATCGCGGAGCTCCCGGGCATGGCCGCCCTGGCGGAGGCCGCGGCCCCCCGGATTCCGGAAAACCTCGAGGCCAACGCCTACACCCCCTCGGACCCGGAGCTGGAAGCCCGTCCGGAAGCAGCGGCCTTCGGACCGATCTTCGGCTTTTATCCTGTCCAGGTCGGCTGGAACGCGGGACCCAACACACGGCTGAACGGTCTGGAATGGCACGCCTCCCCGGAGATCCTTGTGGCGGTCACGGACCTGGCCCTGCTCCTGGGCCGGGTCGAGGACATCGACTGGGGTTCCCCGGGCGGACCCGCCTACTCGTCGAACTTGGTGGAGTGCCTATTCCTGCCCGCGGGCGCCGCCCTGGAGATCTTGCCGGGAACGATGCACCTGGCCCCCTGCCGCCTTTCCGACCGGGGCTTCAAGAGCCTGGTGGTCCTGCCCCGGGGCACCAACGAGGCCTTGACGGAGGACGAGAAGGCTGCCGCCGCGGCCCGGGCCGCCTCCGGGGATGCCCGGGCGCGGCTCCTTTTCATGCGGAACAAGTGGATCCTGGCCCACCCGGAGCGGAAGGTCCTCGTGGACAAGGGCGCCCTCCCGGGGATCACGGGACCGAACGTCGAGGTTCGGTACTGACCGGGGCCGGTTGAGGTCCGGAAACTCCGGCCCTACGTAGACGCCAGCATCCTCTTCGACCGGGCCCAGGCCGCCTTGGTTCCCGAGGACAGAAGCCCTACGCAGGTCAGGACGAGCATCCACCCGGCGAAGGGGGCCAGGAAGAGCCAGGGCTGTCCTCGGACCCCGGTGTAGTAATACCCGAGCAGACCGAGCCATTCCCCCTTGGCGGGCAGGAAGATCACGGGATCCACGGTCAGGATCGTGCCCCCCACGAAGATGCGGAGGACCCCCAGCTTGCCCACCAGGGCCGCCACGGACAGGGCCTGGACCGGAAGGGATTCCATCCAATCGGTGACCGCGAAGGGCAGGACATGGTACCTAAGTATCCACGGAACCCCCGCTCCCGCGGTCCGGGCCGCTTCGACGAAAGGCCGCCCGAGAACGTCCGCAGCCCGGGCCGCGAAGGATTCCGCCAGGGCCGGCAGTTCGACCAGGGCCAGGAGGCCCGACTGGACCGCGAAGAGGAGGACCGGCGGGAGCCGGGAGTTGATGGTGACCGGATACAGTACGAAGGCCGACAGGATGAATACCGGTATGGACGCCAAGGGGGAGAACCGCCTGCGCCGCAGGCCCGTCGGGCGGAGGGCTCCGATCGCCAATCCCGCAGCCAGGGCGGCGGTGCTCCTTAGCAGGGCCGTGACGAACACGACGGAAAGGGTCCATCCCAGGCCGTGGACCATCTCCGAAAAGAGGTCGTACCCCCACCCGTCGCTGCCGAAGAGGAAGAACCGGCTCGGCGGTTCCGGGGAGACCAGCATGACCTCCTGGCCGTCTACTGTGTCGTAGCGCACGGCCTTCATGAATCCCCGCTCGTGGGGCGCTATGGATTCCGAGAACAGGGCCAGGCCCAGGAGCAGGGCCAGGAGGCAGAGGCCAGCGGCCAGCCGCCTATTCAAGGGTAAGCACCTTCCGGGCGGCTCCCAGACCCAAGCGGAGGGCCGCGAAGACCAGGAGCCCCGAGACGGCGAGCCCCGTCAGGGACAGCACGACGTGGTCGTACTGGTAGATCGTCCGGAGCATGTGTTTCCGCTGGCCCGAAAACGCCGAGTCGAAGAGCAGCCGGGCCATGCCGGGCAGGGCGAAGGCCCTCTCGGTGATAAACAGGCTTCCCTGCATGAAGGAAACGATCACGGGAAGCTCCGCCTCCAGCCGGGGTATGACCGCAGCGCCCAGGTGGCGGCGGAGAATCCAGGACTCCGGCAGGCCCTTAGCCCGGGCGAAGGCTATGTAATCCGCGGATTCCGCCTCCCGGGACGCCTCGGCGGCGCAGCGCCGGGCCAGGAAGAAGGGGTAGACCCCCATGACGAACAGGGGCAGGAGGGCGAGGCGGGAATCGCCCCCCAGGGAAAGGTCGACCCCGAGGGTTTCCAGGATCCATACCGCCCCCAGCTGGACCGCCAGGATCAGGAGGAAATCCGGCGTCCCCAGGGCCAGGTCCGTCAGGCGGTCCAGGGTTCCCCGCCGCCGGGACCGGGCCGCGGCGCCCGCGATCGTCCCGAGGAGGATCCCCGCGGCTCCGGGAATCGCGGTATACAGGAAGGACACGGACAGGAACTTGGGGTAAATCTGCCGGAGATCCCAGGCGGTCCGCCCGATCTTGAAGGTGCGGATGGAACCGTCCAGGACGGATACCAGGAAGCCCCGTGCCGCGGTCAGGACCCGTGCGGGATCGATCTCCACCCGGGCATTCTTCCCGGAGATGAGCAGAGGAAGCCCCGCCATGAACAGGATAACCAGGAAGGTCGAGAGGGAGGACGCGAGGAATCGAAGGGCCGCGGCCGCGGCCTTCCGGCCCAGAACACGCAATTCCGGATACCCAGGTTCCATGATATGCCCTCGCAGGGAAAAGAGGACTCTGGAAGACTGCGAAACGGGTAAGGGCCGAGGTGCCGAGGTCCGGCGCGACCGGGAGCCTGATCGGATTCCCGACGTATTCCCGACGCAAGGGTAAACCTGTTTCCTCGGATTGTCGAGGCGGAATCTCTTTCAACCCGGGGACCCGGCAGGTGCCGGGTTTGGGAGCTTAAGGCTCCTCCGGATCTTTTCGATCGTGAGGGGCGCGGATCCCTCGTAGTGGTTGTTCACGTTCAGGTACACCTCGTCCAGGGCGTCCACCAGGCTCTCCAGCTCCGGGACGATCCGGGCCAGGTCCCCGTCCTTCGGCCGGACGATCCGGCTCCAGTCCACCCCCGTGCGTTCCTCCATGCCCTCCCGGTCCTCCCCGTGGAGACGCAGGCAGGCCCGGCACCGGATGCGTTTCCCGTGCCGGACCAGGATGCCGGCCAGGTCCTCCATCCAGTATCCCTGGAGCAGGACCGGGGCGGCGCCGTGCTGCGCCAGGAAGTCGAACCAGGAGTCGTCGATCCACCGGGGATTCCGGATCTCCACGCCGTAAGGCAGGTCCCCGGGCAGGGATTCCAGGAAGGACCCGAGCCTCTCCAGGAAAACTTCCCTGCCGGTCATCTTCTCCTTGTTCAGGTACTCGAACTGGAAGAGGAAGAGTCCGATTTTGGGCACCAGGAGAGCCAGGGCGTCCAGGAATGAATGGAAGAAGTCCGGGTCCAGGAACCGGGGATTCGGCGCGGCTGTCTCGCCCTTCCGGGCATAGGGCCGGGTCAGGGTCAGGGCGTTTGGGCATTTCACGGTGAACCGGAAATCCGCCGGCACCGAGTCCGTATATTCCAGCACAGTCTCCCGCCTGGGAAGACCCGCGCCGGACCTGCCCAGGGACCAGAACCACTGGTCCACCTCCACGGTGTCGTACTTCCGGGCGTACTCGGCCAGGAAGTTTCCGGGCTCCCGGCCGGAGTAGACCAGGCCCTCCCAGGAGGGGTATTTCCAGGAACAGGTTCCGATCCGCAGGATCCCCATGATCGCAGGTATGCCGGCAGCCTAGCGCAGGGCTTCCAGGTCCCGGGTGAGGATCGGATCCCCGGGCAGGCGCAGAAGGCCCTCCTCCAGGATCGCCCGCGCTCCCGCCGTATCCCGGGCGTTGTAGCGCGCCGCGAAGCGGTTGTGGACGTCTACGGCGAAGTTCCGGGCCGCAAGGGTACGCAGCTCCGTCAGTTTAGGATCCGAAGGGGCAAGGGCCAGGGTACTGTCGGCGGCTTCCAACGCGGCGCCCCAATCCTTCCGGTCGAAGAGCTCAGCCAGGACGTTCTGGGCGCAATTCCCCAGGAACTCCGCGGCGTCTGGTCCCGGGAAGCCCGTCGCCCGGTCCAGCGCCAGTCGGAGGGCCTCGAGATGCCGGCCTTGTCTCTGCATGTCCACGCCGCGGTTGTGCAGGATGAGACCGACCAGGTCTTTTTCGGTGATGGTCTTGCGGCGGGCGTAGTCCTGGGGCGGCACGTAGGCGAACTTGGTGGTCTTGGTGAAACTGCTCAGGAACTTCTTGCTGGACCCCGGGTCGAATCCGAAGGGGTTGGTCGTCTCCACGTCGATGTCCCGGCCGTTCACGGTGATCACGCAGAAGGCGTGGTCCGGGGTCTGTACCCCCTTCATGGGCAGGACGAAGACCCGGGCCGCCAGGAGGTAGACCACCGCGGAGGACACGCAGTTGAAGTACCCCGTATCGATCACCCCGTCCACGGTGGTCGCGTCCTCCCGGTACTTCTTGAACAGGGTCTTGTGGAGGAAGGGTAGGATCGACTCGGCCCGCAGGGCCGGGTCCTGGATGTATTCCGACCTCGCCCGCAGGGCCTCGAAAGTCTCCCTGAGGCGGCCGATGTAGAACTCCATCCGCTCCGGCGGGACCCCCGACGCCACGAGGCCCGCCTCCGCCAGCTTCCGGGTGGGCATGGGTTCGGGGATGCCCCCGATCTCCACGAACCGCGGGTCCGGGGCCAGGAAGGCGGCCCATTCCGAGGAGCTGCGGGGGTAGGGGGGGGAGGCGCCGGCCTTGGCCTGGCCGGCGGCGGCGCATATCGCCAGAACCGCCAGGGCGGCGGCAAGCGTGACTCGGGATCGGATATGGTTCATGGATTGAAGTATAGCCCGGCCGGCCGGGGCGGACAATCCGCGGCCGGCGTCCAGGTAAATCAGTGCAGCCTCTTCCCCATCCTTAGGCTCGTCCTGCCGGCCACGGTAAAGCGGCCCCTTTCCTCGAACCCGACCTTCTCGTACAGGAATCGGGCCGGGGCGTTGCTCTCGGAAACTATCAGGGAGAGGGCCGCGGCGCCATGCCTCCGTGCCCGAGCCTCGGCGTCCTCGAGCAGGATCGTGCCGATTCCCCGCCCCCGGTATTTCTCCAGGGTCGCCAGGACGCAGACGTACCAGTCCCCCGGTTCCGCCTCGGGAAGGGTGGACATGCGCCAGGTTAGGAGGGGGTGCCGGAGAGCGCCCGCGGCAAGGGCGAGTCCCCCCAGGGACAGCAGGGCCCGTCCCGTCCCGCGATCCAGGCCGGCCATCGCCTCCCGGGCATACCC
>JBGSPT010000124.1:0-3949 GCA_041738475.1 Treponematales bacterium | reverse complement strand
GGGGACCGGCCGCGGGGCCTGGGCCTGCGTCGTTGCCGCGGCGGCCCTGGCCGTGTATGCTGTTCCCCATGTCGACCACTACCGGACCCGGGTCCCGGCCGAACTACGATTCCCCGAAGGACCTGGCGGCCTACCTGGAAGCCCGGGGCCTGGGGATGCGCAAGCGCTACGGCCAGAACTTCCTGGTGAACCCCGACGTACGACGCCGAATCGCCGACCTGGCCGAGGCGGAACCGGGATCCCTGGTCTGGGAGATCGGGCCCGGCCTGGGGGCCATGACCGCCGAGCTCCTCGGCCGAGGCGCCCGGTTGGAGGCCTTCGAGATCGATCCCGGCTTTTCCGCGGCCCTTCGGGAGATCTACGGGGCAGAACCCCTCTTCCGCCTCCGGGAGGGAGACTTCCTCCGGACCCGAGCGGAGGCGCTGGCCGAGGCCCGGCCGGACCGGATCCTTGGGAACCTGCCCTATAACGCCGCGGCGGCCATGCTGGCCGCCCTCCTGGAGGGCGGGACGCCCCCGGCCCGGATGGTCTTCACGGTGCAGAAGGAGGCGGCCCGGCGCATGGCCTCCGGCCCGGGAACCAAGGACTACGCCTCCTTCACGGTCCTGTGCCGCTCGGTCTGCGACGTCCGGATCGCCTTCGACATCGGCTCCTCCTCCTTCTGGCCTGCCCCCCGGGTCACCAGCTCCGTGGTACTCCTGAGTCCCCGGGCCGACGCGGCCCCCGAGGCGGGGTCCCGGGGTTTTACCCGCTTCGTCCGCTCCCTGTTCTCGTCCCGGCGCAAGACCGCGGTCAACAACCTCCGGGCCCTGGGATTTCCGGGTCCCGAGGCGGCGGACATCCTCCGGGGCATGGGTTTTCCCGCGGACGCCCGGGCGGAAACCCTGACGCCCGACGAGCTCCTTGCCTTCTACCGGGCCCTTGGCGGCCCGGACACGGACCGGGGCTAGACACGTCATGCCGATCTCGGGAGAATTCGACCCATCCATGGACGAACAACCGAGCATCCGCCGGCGGATCGCGCGATCCGCGAGCTCCGGCGTGAAAACCGGCCTATCCACCGCGGTTTTCCTGATCAAGATCATGATCCCCGTGTCCCTGGCCGTGGCCCTGCTGGACTGGAGCGGCCTCCTGTACTACCTCGCCCGCTTCCTGGCGCCGGCCATGAGGTGGTTCGGCCTTCCCGGAGAGGCGGCCCTGGCCCTGGTCAGCGGCTTTTTGCTCACCAACTACAGCGCCATCGCGGTGGTCACGGTCCTGGGTCTCCCTGTCCGTGAAACCGCCATCGTCGCCATCGTCTGCCTGACCGCCCACAACCTGATCGTGGAGACCGCGGTCATGCGGAAGGCCGGCTCGTCGGCCCTGAAGATGGTCCTTTTGCGCCTGGGCATGGGCTTGGCGGCGGGCTGGGTCTTCAACCTTCTCCTGCCCGGCTCCCCCGCCCCGGTCTCCCATTCTCCGCCTCCCGAAGCCGTCGCGGTCTGGGCAACCCTCCCTCCGGCCCTTGCGGTCTGGGCCGTAAGTACGGTCCGGCTGGTCCTGAAGATCATCCTCCTGGTCATAGGCATCCTGGTATCCCAGAGGCTCCTGGAGGAGTTCCATGCGGCGGAATTTCTGGCCCGCCTGGCCGCCCCCTTCATGAAGGGCTTCGGACTTCCCGCCTCGGCCAGCATCCTCTGGCTGGTGATCAACCTGGTGGGGTACGCCTACGGGGCCGCGGTCATCATGGAGCAGATCGAGGGCGGCAAGATGAAACGGCAGGAAGCCGACCTCTTCAACCACCACGCCGCCGTGTCCCACAGCCTCCTGGAGGACACGATCCTCTACGCGGCCCTGGGGATCCCCGTCTTCTGGCTCACCGTCCCCCGCCTGGTCATGGCCGTCCTGGTCGTCTGGGCAGAGCGAATCCGGAGGACCGCCTTCCGCCGGTCCTTCCGGGTGGGTACCGTCTAGGTCCGCCGTGCACCTCTACGAGCGCATCTACCTGGATCTCCGCAGGCTCGTGGAGGAAGGGGAGGTGCGGACCGGAGAACGCCTGCCCTCCATCCGGGAGGCCGCCCTGAAGTACGGCTGCAACAAGCTCACGGCCCAAAAGGCCTACGACCTCTTGAGCGCCGCCGGTCTGGCGGAAAACCGGGTCGGGGCCGGGTCCTTCGCCCGGGCTCCCGGGGCGGGGCAGGTCCGGGAGGGCGAGCTTGCGGTGTCCGTCCTGTCCGAGGAATTCTTTCCCTACGAGGAGGCCGGGGACCTCCTGGCGGAGGCCCTCAAGTCCGAGCGGGGCCGGGTCTTCTCGGCGCCCCCGGTCCGGGGAGCTCCGGGCCTTCGGGAGAGCCTGGCGGAACTCTACCGCCTTCCCGAGGAGTCCCTCCTGGTCCTTTCCGGGGCCCAGCAGGGTCTGGAACTCTGCCGCAGGCTTTTCGGGGACCGGTCCCGGCCCGTGGTCCTGGCGGAGGAGCCCACCTATCCCGCGGCCCTGGCCCTCTTCCGGCCGACGGGACATATCGCCCTGGGCACGGAGGGCCCGGATCCGGAGGACTTCGACCGGTTCTGGCTGTCCGCGGGACCGGGACCGCGGCTCTTCTACACCGTCCCGGACCTCCACAATCCCACGGGACTCCGCTATTCCCGGGAGCGCAAGCGGGCATTGGCGGACCTCGCCCGGCGGCGGGACGTATGGATCCTGGAGGACGACTACCTTTCGGAAACCGCCCCCTCCTCGACTCCGCGCTTCGCGGAATTCGCGCCGGATCGGACCGTCTGGATCAAGTCCCTGTCCAAGACCACGGCCCCGGGCATCCGGGTGGGGCTTCTTTCGGCCCCGGACTCCGTCCTGCCCCGGCTGGAGAGCCTCAAGGCCGAGTCGGACCCCGGGCCCGCAACCTGGCTCCAGCTTTTCCTGGACCGCTTCTACCGTTCGGGGCTCTACGGCCGGCACCTGGCCTCCTGCGGCTCCGCAGCCGCCGTCCGGCGCGCCGAGCTGGATGCCCTGCTGGCACGGTTCCCGGGGCTGTCCCGGAACCCCGCCTCCGCGGGCTGGAATCTCTGGGTTACGGCTGACCGGGCGTCTTCCCTCGCCTCGCCGCCCTGGGCCGAGGGCCGTCACTTCGGGACGGACCCGGCGACCCGCCGGAGCTTCCGGATCTCCTTCCTATCCCAGGGTCCCTCCGCCTGGCCCGGGGTCCTGGGCCGGCTCGAGTCCGCGCTGGCTTCCGCCTTTCCGCGGGGCTGAGGGCGCCGCCGTTCCTCCGGGCGGGCGCGGGATGCACTCTATACGGCTGGAAGGGGGCCGCTCAGAACGAGTCGTCCCCGTGTTCCTCCACGAAGGCGCGCATGGCCTCCTTGATCTCCTCCCGAACCTCCCGAACCCGAGCCAGGATCTCATCCTCGCCGCCTCGGAAGGTCGAAGGATCGGGGAAAGGAAGGTACATTTTCTCGTGGACCCCCGGGAATATGGGACACTTCTCCGCCGCTTCTTTGGAACATACGGTGATCACGTAGTGGTACCGCTTCCCGGCTTTGTATAGCTCGAAGACGTCCCGAGTGGGCTTCCCGGAGATGTCGATCCCGTCCTCCGCAAGAACCTTTACCACGTAGGGGTTCAGGGTTCCGGGCTCGAGCCCCGCGCTCTCCACTTCGAAGCGGTCTCCGCCGAATTTCCGGATATACTCTTCCCCCATCTGGCTGCGGGCGGAGTTGTGTACGCAGATGACCAGGACCTTGATCATAGGGACCTCCTGTGAACAATACACGGTACCCGACGAAGATTATCGTTGTGTGAGCCGTCCGTAAGGTATTCGTCAGAGTCCGATGGTACGGCTGCCCCCGAGGACATGCCGAAGAGGCTGACCGGGCCGGCGGATTCCTGACCCGATCGTTAGCCTTCCGGGAGGGAGAGCGGTATACTGATTCCATGATCCTTTTCCGCCGGTCCCGGACCGGCGCCTCCGAC
>JBGSPT010000096.1:0-4914 GCA_041738475.1 Treponematales bacterium | reverse complement strand
GGCGGCCACGGCCCCCCATTACGTGGAGTACGCGGCCCTGTACCGGTCGGGCGCCTAGCCGACGGCGGCGTAAGGCGGATCCCGTCGCCGGGTCAAACCGGCGACGGCCGGACCTTTCCGGTTCCGGACATATTTTCATCCTTTCCATTGACGCCGGAAATTCGCCGATTTACACTTTCAGGGATTTTGTATCCACCCCCAGGTCCCGTGCGTCCGGGAAAAGGAGGTTCCGTCTTCCCGCGCCCATAGAGGCGAATCCGTACCCCAACTCCTAAGGAGGAGCAACGCATGAGTACGAAAGTAATGAAAGTACCGCACACCTTCGTACTGTTGTTCGCCCTGATCATCCTGGCGGTGATCGGGTCGTACATCATTCCCGCCGGCGAGTTCGACCGGGCCAAGGATCCGAACTCCGGCCGCACCGTCGTGGTGCCGGGAACCTTCCACAGGGTCGATCAGGCTCCCCGGAGCTTCTTCGACACCTTCATCGCCGTCCAGAAGGGAAGCATCGACGCGGCGGACGTGGTCTTCTTCGTCTTCTTCGTCTATGCGTCCTTCTTTATCGTTCTGCAGACGGGCGCCCTCCACTCCTTCATCGGCTGGCTCTTGAGGGTCTTGAAGGGGAAGGAAATCATCCTGATACCCGTCTTCATGTACGTCTTCGCCCTTGGCGGGTCGGTGTTCGGGATGTACGAGGAGACCTTCGGGTTCATACCCTTGTTCGTGGGCCTTTCCATAGCCATGGGCTATGACGCCCTTGTGGGCATGAGCATGGTCTCCATGGCGGTGGCCATGGGCTTCGCCGCGGCCTTCATGAACCCCTTCACCGTGGGCGTCGCGCAGAAGGTGGCGGAGCTTCCGCTCTTCTCGGGCATGACCTTCCGCATCATCGTATGGTTCACCTTCGTAACCCTGGCGGTGGTCTACACCCTGGTCTACGCCCTCAAGGTCAAGAAGGATCCCTCCAAGAGCATTTTGGCGGGCATGGACATGGGCGCCCTGGCCCTGGACCACGACGAGCTGGTGCAGAAAAAGTTCTCCGTTCGGGACAAGGTGATCCTTCTCTGGGTGGTCATCATCATCGGCCTCCTGATCTGGGGCGTCATCGTCAAGGGCTGGTACTTCGACGAGCTGGCGGGCCTCTTCATCATTATGGGCGTCTTCTCCGGATTCATAGCCGGCTGGGGGCCCAGCAAGATCGCCAAGACCTTCCTGGACGGCTGTAAGGACATCGTGTTCGGCGCCCTTGTGGTCGGTCTCTCCCGAGGCATCCTGATCGTGATGCGGGAGTCCAAGATCATCGACAGTATCATCAACGCCATGGCCCAGCCCCTGTCCTACCTGCCCAAGTGGCTGGCCGCGGAGGGCATGCTGATCGTCCAGACCCTGATCAACTTCTTCATCCCCTCGGGTTCCGGACAGGCCGCCACGACCATGCCGATCATGGCCCCCCTGTCGGACCTCCTGGGCATCACCCGCCAGACCGCCGTCCTGGCCTTCCAGTTCGGCGACGGCTTCTCCAACATCCTGTGGCCCACCACGGCCCTGCCGGTCATCTGCTCCATCGCCAAGGTGCCGATCGACAAGTGGTGGAAGTACTTCCTGCCCTTCTTCGGCTGGCTGCTCCTGGCCCAGGCCATTTTCATGGCCGTCGCCGTGGCCATCAACTTGCAGTAGCCCGGTACTTGTCGTAAGATACTCTACGACGGGCGGCGGGGGACGGTCCCCCGCCGCCTTTTCTTTCGGAAGGGGGAAAGAATGAGCCTGGACATCCTGGTACGGGGCGGAACCGCTCTGGATCCCGCCGCGGGGACGGAACGCGCGTTGAACGTCGGAATCGAGGGCGGCCGGGTCGCCTACCTGGGAACGGAGACGCCGGCTGCGGGCCGTATCATCGACGCGGCGGGCCTCCTGGTCTCGCCGGGCTTCATCGACACCCACATGCACGACGAGGAGCTGGACGACCCGGACACGATCCAGCTGGCCCTGCTCCGGCAGGGGGTGACCACCGCAGTGGCCGGGAACTGCGGCTCCGGCCCCCTGCTCCGGGACATCCGGGCGGCCCGACCCGCCCCCTGGCTCAATCTGGGCTACCAGACCGGGCACCGCTACCTCCGAAAGGAGGTGGGCATCGACGACGAGTACCGCCCCGCCACGGAGGCGGAGATCGCCCGCATGGAGGACCTCCTGCGGAACGAGTTGGACCTGGGCTCCCTGGGCCTCTCCTTCGGCCTGGAGTACGCCCCGAATACGAGCCCCCGGGAGATCGACGCCCTGACCGCCGTGGCCTCCCGGTATCCCGAACGGGTGGTCTCCTCCCACATCCGCTACGACGGCCCGGACTGCCTGAAAGCCGTGAAGGAGATGATCGACCTGGCCCGGCGCCACCGGGTGCGGGTCCAGATCTCCCACATCGGGTCCATGACCGCCTTCGGCCACTCCGCCGAGGCCCTTGCCATGACCGACCGGGCCCGGGACGAGGGCCTGGACGTGACCATGGACTGCTACCCCTACGCGGCCTTCTGCACCTTCATAGGCTCCGCGGTCTTCGACCCCGGCTTCGAGGAGCGGTGGAAGAAGGGCCTGGAGAGCCTGGAAGCGGCTTCCGGAAAGTACAAGGGCACCCGACTGACCCCGGCCTCCTACTCGGACCTCCGGGCCAACGATCCCCACGCCCTGATCATCGCCCACGTGATGAACGAGGAGGAGATCCGTCTCTGCCTGACCCACCCGAAGTGCGCGGTGGCCTCCGACGGGGTCCTCCACCAGGGCCAGGGACACCCCCGGGCCGCGGGGACCTTCCCCCGGGCCCTGCGGTGGCTCAGGGAGGCGGGGCTTTCCTGGCCCGAGGCGGTCCGCCACGCCACCAGCCTGCCCGCCTCCATGGCCTTCTTGGCCTCGGGGGTCCTGGCCGAGGGCGCGCCTGCGGACCTGGTCCTCTTCTCCCCGGAGCGCCTCAAGGACAAGGCCACCTTCCAGGATCAGCTGGCCCCGCCGGAGGGCGTCGAGTACGTGATCGTGAACGGCAAGGTCGCCCTGGAGAAGGGAGAGGTGACCCGCCCCGCGGTGGGCCGCCTGGTCACCCGCCCTCCGATGAAGTAAGAGAGCGAAAGGAACCTATCGATGGATTACAAGCAGTTTCTGCCCGAACTGGACACCGTCGTCGACCGCCTGGCGCCCCGGGCGATCGCCCTGAGCGACGCCATGGCCGCGGACCCGGAGATCTCCGAGCAGGAGGTGCGTTCCAGCAAGGCCCACGCGGACTTCCTCCGGGACGCCGGCTTCCGGGTGGAGCACCCCTTCTTCGGGATCCCCACGGCCTACAACGCCGCGGTCTCCGGGGGCGCCCCCGGAGGCAAGGTGGCCCTCCTGGCGGAGTACGACGCCCTGCCGGAGATCGGCCACGCCTGCGGACACAACGTCCACGGGGCCATGTCCCTCCTGGCCGGGGCGGCACTGGTTCCCCTGATGGCAAAGGCCGGGGGCGAGCTCTGGGTCACGGGCACCCCCGCGGAGGAGTCGAACGGCGCCAAGATCAAGATGTCCGCGGAGGGCCTGTTCGACGACCGGGACCTGGCTCTGATGATCCATTCGGGCGGGGAGAAGTCCTACGTCCGGTACCGCTGTCTGGCCATGGATTCCTTCGAGTTCCGCTTCAAAGGCAAGACCGCCCACGCCGCCGCCTCCCCCTGGGAGGGACGGAACGCCTTGAACGGGGCCCAGCTCTTCTTCCACGCCCTGGACATGCTGCGACAGCACGTCCGGCCCGACGTCCGGATCCACGGGATCTACACCCAGGGCGGTGCGGCCTGCAACATCGTCCCCGAGGCCGCCGCGGTGCGCTTCTACTTCCGGGCCGCCCGCCGGGCCTACCTGGACACGGTGGTCAAGAAGGTCCTGGAGGCGGCCAAGGGCTGCGCCCAGGCCACGGACACGGAGGTGGAGTGGAGCAACTTCGAGCTCTCCTTCGACGAGATGAGGCCCAACGACGCAGCGGAGACCATGATGGAGGCCGTCTTCGCCGAGGTCGGGGCACCCTTCGGCCCCTCCCCGGGCCCCCAGGGCTCCTCGGACGTGGGGAACGTGTCCATGCGCTGTCCCGCCCTCCAGCCCACCCTGTCCATCATCGACAAGCCCTACACCTGGCACACCCGGGAGTTCGCGGCCTCCACCACGGGGCCCCTGGCCCACGAGGCCCTGGTAAAGGGAGCCCGGATCCTGGCCCGAGCCAGTCTCCGTGCCCTCCTGGACCCGGACCTCCGGGCCCGGATGCGCGCCGACTTCGAGGCCGAGAGGAACCGCCATGACTAGATCCGAACGCGCCCGGGAACTCCACGCCTCGGGTTCCAACTGCGCCCAGTCCGTTTTGGTCGCCTTCGCCGGGGACCTGGGGGTGGACCCCAAGCAGGCCCACCGCTTGGCCACCACCCTGGGGGCCGGACTGGGCCGCCGCCAGCTCCTCTGCGGGGCGATCAACGGGGGTGCCCTGGCCCTGGGAGCCGCCTTCGGCAACGAGGAGGGCTCGGACCTGGCGACCAAGGAGCTCTGCTACGAGATCGTCCGGGACTACCTTCGCCGCGTCGAGGAGATCGCCCCCTCCACGGAGTGCCGGACCCTACTGGGGGTGGACATCTCCACCCCCGAGGGCCGGGAGGAATCCAAGCGCCTGGGCCTTACCGCCAAGGTCTGCGACCCCCTGATAGGGAAGTGCGCGGACATCGTGGAGGAGATCCTGGCCGAACGGGGGAGGCTTCCCCGTTGACGTCCGACGCCGGTCCTCCCTGGGTCCGGTATCGCCGCCTCCTCGACCTCGAGGGCGTTCCGCCGGACGCCCCCGAGGCCCGGGCAGCCCTCGACGGCCTCCTGGCCGCGCCCGAAGCGCAAGTCCTCCTTTCCGACGTCGCCGCCTGGCCC
>JBGSPT010000081.1:0-2136 GCA_041738475.1 Treponematales bacterium | reverse complement strand
GCGCCTCGCGGATCTGGGCATCCCGGAACCCGACGCCCGGACCCTCGCCCTTGTACGGTACGCGCCAGAGGATGTCCTGCGGGCGGCCCGGGGTGCCCGCGCCCGGGACGCCTACCGGGAAGCCCTGAAGGACTCCCTGGGACGGATCGATACCATAGTCCAGGCCCTGCGGATCTACACCCACCGGGATCACCGGGGGGTTCCCGCCGAGGCGGACATAGCGAAACAGGTCGACGCCGTCCTGGCCCTGTCGGCGAACCGCCTGAGATCCGGAATCCGTGTGGTCCGCGAGTTCGCGGGCCTGCCTCCCTACCGATGCTACGCGGAAAAGCTTCAGCAGGTCTGGATGGCCTTGATCGACAACGCCCTGGACGCGATGGGAGAGGAGGGAACCCTGACGATCCGGGGAAGCTCAGGCCCCGAGGGGGTCTCCGTTTCCGTCGAGGATACCGGACCGGGCATACCGGACAACCTGGCGGACAGGGTGTTCGAGCCCTTCTTCACGACGAAACCCGCCGGGGAAGGTTCCGGACTCGGACTGGCCACGGTCTCCGAAATCGTCCGTACCCACCGGGGCAGCCTGACCTTCGACTCCAGGCCGGGCCGTACGGTGTTCACCGTGAACCTTCCCGCCGCGGGAATCGTCCGGCCGACGGGATCCACCGGGCGGAACCACGATGCCTGAACGCCTGGTGCTCTGCGTGGACGACGAGGCCATCCTCCTCCTGGCCTTGAGGCACAGGCTGGAATCGGCCCTGGGCCCGGAGTACCGGTGCGAGACCGCCCTGTCCGGGGAATCCGCCCTCGCGGCCCTGGAGAACATCCGCGCATCCGGCGGCCAGGCCGCGGCGGTGGTAAGCGATTGGCGGATGCCCGGCATGAAGGGGGACGAGGTTCTCCGTGCCGCCCGGACCCGGTTCCCGGGCGCCCGGCTGGTGCTCCTGACGGGATACGCGGACCGGGAGGAGCTTTTGTCCCTGGACTCCGAGCTCGGGCTGGCCGGAATCCTGCAGAAGCCCTGCGACGTGCGGGAGTTGATCGCGTTGATACGTGGACAGTGAACAGTGGCCGGCTAGCGGATTCGGAAGAACTTCCGTGGTCGACGATACTGTCCACTGTCCACTGTCCACTGTCCACTGACCACTGACCACCGTCCACCGTCATTGCCAGCCCGACGTCTCCCGGCTAAACTCTCACCATGGAAAGCCGAAAACCCGCCCTCTACCTCTTGGACAGCTACGGGATCATCTACCGTTCCTATTACGCCTTCATCAACCGGCCCCTGAAGAACCCCCAGGGGGCCAACGTGTCCGCGGTGTACGGATTCTTCCGCTTCCTCTTCGCCCTCTTCGAGGAGCGCAACCCCGGCGCTTTCGCCGCGGTCTTCGACAGCGCCGTGCCCACCTTCCGGCACGAGATGTACCCGGCCTACAAGGCGACCCGCCAGAAGACCCCCGAGGATCTGCACGCCCAGGTACCCCTGGTCGAGGAAATCCTGCAAGCCCTGGGCCTGCCCCTGCTCCGGGCGGACCGCTACGAGGCGGACGACCTGATAGCCGCCCTGGCGGAGCGCTGCCGGGCGGAAGACCGGGAGTGCTGGATCGTGTCCGGGGACAAGGACCTCCTCCAACTGGTCGGGGGGCCCGTCCGGGCCCTGCGGCCCGAAAAGGACACCGCCTGCCGCAGCCTGGGGCCTGCGGAAGTCGAGGCAGAGTGGGGAGTCCCCCCTCCCCGAATCCTGGACTACCTTTCCCTGACCGGGGACTCCTCGGACAACGTGCCCGGGGTGCCGGGCATCGGCGACAAAACCGCCCAGAAGCTTTTGGCGGAATACGGCACCCTGGACGGGCTCTACGAGCGCCTTGAGTCCGTAAAGCCCGACGGGGTGCGGAACAAGCTGGCCGCGGGCCGGGAAAGCGCCTACCTCTCCCGGACCCTCATCACCCTGGCATCGGACGCCCCCCTGTCGATCGCGGGACCGGCGGACCTCGAGGTGGGTCCCCTGGACCGAGCGGCGGCGGGGCCGATCTTCCTCCGGGAGGGCATGAGATCCTTGGCGGGCAGGGCCGGGGGTTCTCCGGCCGTCGGGGCTGCGGCCGCGGGGACGGACCTCTTCACGCCCGCAGCGCCGGGAGT
>JBGSPT010000076.1:0-1938 GCA_041738475.1 Treponematales bacterium | reverse complement strand
TTCGCCGCGGGCCTGCCGGGCTCCGTCGGCGGAGCCGTGTACATGAACGCCCGGTGCTACGAGCGGGAGTTCGCGGACCTCATGATCCGGGTGGACTACCTGGATCCCCTGGGGAACTTCGGCTCCCTAGTCCCCGACAAGGGCGAGTGGGCCTACAAGCGCACGCCCTTCATGCCGGTCGGGCGGCTTGCGGGCTCCGTGGTCCTGGGCGCCGAATTCCGCCTGGTTCCCGGGGACCGGGAAGCGATCCTGTCCCGGATGCGCGATCTGGAGGCAGATCGGGCCGCGAAGGGGCACTTCGACTTTCCCTGCGCCGGCAGCGTCTTCAAGAACGACCGCCGCTTCGGCCGGCCCACGGGGAAGATCCTGGACGAGCTGGGCTTCCGGGGCCGCACCCTGGGCACCGCGGCGGTATCGGAAAAGCACGCGAACATCTTCGTGAATCCCGGGTCAGCCACCGCCGCGGACATGCGGGCCCTCATCGACCTGGCCCGCAGGGAAGCCCGGAAACGGTTCGGGTACGAGCTGGAGACGGAGGTGGTTATAGTCGGTGAACGGTGAACGGTGGACAGTGGACGGAAGCGGCATAAGAACGCGGCCAAGTTGCACGCATCAACGTGGTATTCGACCGAGCGCTGACGGCGTTTCTGTCCACTGTCCACTGTCCACTGTCCACTGTCCACTGACCACCGTCCACCGTTTACAGCTTGCGCTCCCCCCTATCTCGCATTAGCATATACATATGGATCTCGGACTCCCCCGTCGCCGATCCGGTCGGCGTTTTTTTTATTCTCTTCGCCGCGCTCTTCGCGGCCCCCATCCTGGCGGAGCTGTTCCGGCTGCCCGGCCTGGTGGGGACCGTCGCGGCGGGGATGCTCCTGGGCCCACACGGTCTGGGGATTCTCGGGACGAGCCAGTTCCTCGAAGTCGCGGGGGGCTTCGGCCTGCTGTACATCTTCTTCACCGCTGGCCTCGAGCTGGACCTCCGCAGGCTCCACCGGAAATCCGGCGACGCCTTCGTGTTCGGGGCTCTGACCTTCCTGATCCCCCTGGGACTGGGGTACGCGGCGGGCATCCTCCTGTTCCGGCTACCCGTTGTGCCCGCGATCCTGTTCGGAAGCCTCTTCGCCTCCCATACCATGCTGCCCTACCCAATCGTGCAGGCCATGGGGCTCTCGGGCAGCCGCGCGGTCTACGCCTCCGTCGGAGCCACGACGATAACGGACATCCTGGCCATGCTGGTGCTGTCCCTCACCACCGCCGGCTCCGGCCCGGGCTGGGAGTTCTGGCTCAGGACCGTGGGAGTCCTCGCCGCCTGGACCGTCGGTGCCGCCCTCTTCCTGCCGCCGGTGATTCGCCGTTTCTTCCGACGCATTAAATCCGGAGGTTCCTCGGAGTTCCTCTTCGCCCTGACCGTAGCCCTGTTCTGCTCCGCCGCCGCGGGCCTGGCGGGGATCGAACCCGCCGTGGGCGCCTTCGCCGCGGGTATACTCCTCAATCGCCATATCCCCCAGAGGAGCGGGCTCATGTCTCTGCTAAAATTCGCCGGGGAAGCCCTGTTCATACCCCTGTGCGTGTTCTACATCGGGATGCTTTCGAACCTGTCGGCCCTGTTCACGGAGCCGCGCATGGCCTTCCTCGCGGCGGTCATGCTGGGGGTCGTGCTGCTCTCGAAGTACGCATCCTCCCTCATCCTCAAGCCCCTGTTCGGCTTTTCCCTGGGAGAGGTAAACATCTCCTTCGGGCTTTCGGTGAACCAGACCGCGTCCACCCTCGCGGCGGCCCTGGTCGGGTACCGGCTAGGCCTGCTGGGAGACGCCGTGTTGGTGGGGACGGTAGTCATGTTCATCGTGACCTGCGCCCTGGGTCCCCTGGTCACCCGGAAGGCCGCCGCGGGGCTCGCCGTGGAGAACGCCCCGGGGCCGGGCGGCGCCGGCC
>JBGSPT010000070.1:0-12235 GCA_041738475.1 Treponematales bacterium | reverse complement strand
GAGGTTCCGGGACACGGACGGTGACGGTTTCCCAATCGGGGAAGAAACGGCAGGCGGCCCCCAGGCACAGGAGGCCCGCTGCGGCCGCCAGGAGTCGAAGCGCCCGGAAGTGTGCTCGGGCCGGCGAGCCGGCGCGAGGGGACGGCGAACCACGATGAAGAATCGGCCCGCCCGTGGTACGGCACGGATGAACGCGCCGGAAGCTTGGAAGCGGCATGGGAACTCATCCGCACGGATCCAGGCTTCCCGCTTGCATCCGGCCTTTCTTATCCCGGACTATGATCCCGGGAACGCATCAAAGTATCGCCCGGTTCACGACCTGGGCAACCTTTTGTTTCAACGGGGCGACATCGAAGGACCACCAGACATTGGTCATGAAAACGACCAGCGTCTGATACTCCGGATTCACCCAGAATTCTACGCCGGAGATACCTCGCCGCCCGTACGCCCCCGCCGCGCCGTAGTAGATCCGGGTCGGTTCGCTCGTTTCCTGGACCGTTAACATGTAGCCCCACTTATTACCCGTTATGGGGTTCACCAGGGCTCCTATGCGGTTCGTCGTCATCAGTCGGACCGACTCTCTGCTGAGCAGCCGTACCGCGCCGGTCCTCCCCGGACCGGCGATCCCGCCGAGTTCCAGCATGCGGGCCAGGCGGTACACGTCCGTCGCGGTCCCGTAAAGACCGCCGCCCGCATGGACAAAGGGAGGCGGCGAGGCGGCCGGTTCATAGTGCTCGTATAAAATGCTGCCGTCCACGGGCGAGCGGAGCACTTGAGGCGTCCATGTACCCTTGCTGCACCAGGAATCGTCGTGCCCCGCGAACAAGACGGCCCTGCGATCCGCGGTCGGTGGAGCGGGGGCGAACGTCGTCCCGGACATGCCGAGCGGATCCAGGACATTTTTACGCAAGTAATCCGCATACGGCCGGCTTGTCACGGCTTCGACGACGGCCGCCAGGATCGTACAGCCCGCGTTGCAGTATGCGAATCCTTCGCCCGGGTGGAACGCGAGGGGTACTCCCGAATAACGATGCGCGCAATCCGAGAGCGTGATTCCCGCGGGGACGACCGCATCCACCACGCCCTTTTCCACAAGCCGTTCCTTGACCTTCCCGAGATGCGGGCGTCCTCCGGTATCCAGTCCGGCAGCGTCGACGAAACCTCCGGTCATGGCAAGGACGTCATGCACGGTCGGCTTTCTCCGGGCCGGAACGATGCGCACCTTGCCGTCCCCGTCCGCCTCGGCCACTTCCGGCGCGTCGAATCCGGGCAGGATATCCGAAAGTTCCGTACGAAGGGCTATCAGCCCCCTGTCGAACAGCTGCAGGACGACCACGGCGAGGAGCGGCTTGCTCAGGGATGCGAGCCAGTACAGGGTGTCGAGCCTGGTGTCGGAATGAGGCCGTGCCAGGCCCTGGGCCTTGAAGTAGCCTATCCTGCCTCGGCGGGCGACAAGCACGACACAGCCCGGAATCAGTCCATCCCGGACGAATCCTTCCGTGAGATTCTCAAGCCTCGCCAACCCGTCGGAGGACAGTCCGGCGTTCTCGGGCCGGCGGATCCTGATCCCTTCCATGGCCGTCGTCCCTCCGCCTAGTTGATGAATCCGAACAACCGTGGAAGAAACAATGACAGCTCCGGGACATACGCCACCAGGAGGACGACAAGAATGTTGATCAGGATGAACGGAACAAGTTCCTTGCCGATTTCCATGATGTCGATCTTTGCGATATCGCTGATCGCGAACAGGACTACGCCCACCGGAGGCGTCACGAGTCCGATGCAGCAGTTGACGACGATCATGATCCCGAACTGTATAGGATTGACCCCCAGGCTCGTCGCCAGGGGAGCCATAACCGGCACAAACAGGAGGATCGACGCGCCTACGTCCATCCAGGTTCCCAGGAACAGAAAAAACAGGTTGATCAGCAACAAAAGGACGTATTTGTCGGTTGTAATGGATCGGAAAAGCGTCTCCACCATTTTCGGGATGTTCTCGAACCCAAAAATCCAGGTGATGATCGTGGCTCCTCCGAGGATGAAGAAAAGCTTGGAGCAATTAATAACCGTATTCCTCAAGGCTTGGACTATCATCGTGAACGTCAGCGTCTTGAAGATGAAGATCCCGACGAAAAGGCCGTACACGACGGCCACAGCCGCGGCCTCCGTCGGCGTGAATACGCCGCCCAGGATTCCCCCGATGATCACAAGAGGCATCACCATCGCGACGAGAGCGTCCTTGAAGGATGCGAAGAATTCGGCCGGCGTGACGCGGACCTCCTTCTTCGGATAACGGCGCTTCACGGAAAGATATTGCACGATGAGCATATCCGAAAGGCCTATCATCAAGCCCGGTATGATTGCGCCTACGAACATCGCGCCCACGGAAACCTGCATCACCGCCCCGTAGAGCACGATGATCAGGCTCGGCGGAATGATGGGTCCGAGAATGGAGGAGGCGGCTGTGACGGCCGCCGAGAACTTGCGGTCGTACCCTTCCTTGACCATGGTGGGGACGAATACGGTCCCGAGGGCCACCACATCCCCCAGTGCGACGCCCGTGATCCCCGCGAAGAGAACGCTGGCCAGGACGTTGACCTGGGCAAGACCGCCTCGAACCCTGCCGATCAAGATATTTGAGAATTTGATGAGCCGATCCGACACTCCGCTCTTGTCCATCAGTTCACCCGCGAGCATGAAGAACGGCAGGGCCATCAACACGAACACATTGATTCCGTTATAGAACTTCTCGGGCATTGCCATGAAAAACACCGGGTTTCCGGAAAACGCGAAATACAGGAAACTGGTCATGGCCATGACGAAACCGATGGGCATTCCAAGGAAAAGAAACACAAAAAACACCGCCATAAGGACTGGGATGGACATTGCTCACGCTCCCTTGGGTGAAAGAAGTCCCTTCACGTCATCGAACAGGTTCAGGAGGGAAAATAGAACCATCAAGCCCGACGAGACCATCACGGCTCCGTAGGCGAAGAACAAGGGAAGCCCCAGGGTCGGCGATCGCACATCCAGGTTGTTCATGGCCGTATGGAACGAATATTTCGAGAGTACGAGCAGATAGGATGTCGAAAGCAGGCTGAAGAGGATGTTGATTCCCGCTTGCAGACTCCTCGGCAGACGATCGAAAAAGAATCCCAGCCTGATGTGCTCCCGACGCCGAAGGACCACCACCGCCCCCAGGAGGGACAACCAGACCATGAGAAGCAAGGTCAACTCCTCCGACCAGCTGAAAACGAATCCGATACAGTATCGGGATACGACCATGGCGAAGACCGTCAAGGTCATCACCCCCATGAACGTCATGCAGACGACCATCAAGGCTTCCAGGAATAGGTCGCCTGCCCGGCGAAGTATCTTGTACATCGGTAACCATCTCCCGTCTGGCAGGAAACGACGCCCCGAAGGGACTAAGCCGATCCGGGGCGTCGTATCAAATAATCGTCACTTGTAGCCGAGTTCCTTTTCAGTCTGTGCCACCGCGGTCAGGACCTTGTCCACCCACTCGTCACCGACCGCCTTCCGGACGAATTGGATCCCGGACTCCTGGGTCAGGGACCGGAACGCCTGCTTTTCCTGGGCCGTCGGGAAATAGATCTTCACTCCCTTGGACTTCAAGTACTCGACGGCCTTGGCGTTGTTCGTTTCAGAAAGGCTTCGGTTCACTTCCGTAGCCTTCCGGGCGGCCTGGGCAACAACCTTCTTCAGGTCCGAAGGAAGGGATTGATACCATTTCTCGTTAAAGGCCATGACGGCCGTACCGTACACGTGTCCGTCAGCCACGATGAATTTCTGGACCTCCTCCAGCTTGGGAACCGGAACGAGATAAAAAGCGTTCTCCTGACCGTCGACCACCCCCGTCTGGAGGGCGGTATAAATCTCCTGCCATGGAACGGGTATCGGATTCGCGCCTAGATCACGGACGATCTGCATGTGGCTGGGGATCGACATCGTCCGGATCTTCAATCCTTTCATATCCTCGGGGCTGCGTATTTCCCGCTTCGAGTTGGAATAGTGACGAAAACCGTTTTCCAGGAATGAGAACGCCCGCAGACCTGTCTTGGCCGCCATGTAATCCATGAGGTCAAGGCCAAGTTTCCCGTCCAGCACCTTGTACGCGACCTTGTGATCCACGAATAAATAGGGGATGGAAAAGATCTGGATTTCCGGGAAAAGCGTGGCAAGAGCCCCGTCGGTGATTTCACCGCCCTGGATTACCCCCGTCCGAACCTGATTCGCGACGGAGGCGAAATCTCCGAGCTGTCCGCCCGGATACAGCTTGACCTCGATCCTTCCCTTCGACAGGAGCTCGACCTGCTCCTTGAAAACAGGGTAGGGCTCCCAGTTCAGAAGGCCCGGATTCGGGGGGTTGCCGACGGACAAGTTAAGGACATAGTCGGGCTTCTTGGGAGCGGATTGAGCGACGACGGATGAAGTGCAGAATATCAACATGAGGACGAGCAGGGCCGCAGGCATGCGGGATTTCAACATATTCTGAGCCTCCTTGAGGTGTTGTTCGATCTTTCAAGAGACTCCGGCCGGAGCATTCCTGAACCCTTCAATGAGACTAGTATGGCCTGGAAAAGGCGGAAGGCAATTGGGGGAATCCCCTACTTTTTCATGGGTCCCAACCCGAATTCCGGCTTCAAATCCGGACCGGAGAGTAGATCAAGCAGGCCGATCTCGATTGCGTAATGAGTTAAGGCTACCCGGGACGAGATCCCCAGCTTATGGCCGATCGCCGTCCGATGCTTCTCAATGGTTTTCACGCTGAGGAACAGCTCATCCGCGATTTCCTTGTTCGATTTCCCCCGGGCCAGAAGAATCAGGACCTTCCTCTCCTGAGCCGACAGAGCGTCGAAACGGGTTTGCATCGCGGAAGCCGGTGCGTAGTCAAGGAAACCCTTCACCACCTTGCGGCGGATCTCGTTGCTGAGAAACAATTCACCCCTGGCGGCGGCCCGTATCGCTTGGCAGATCTCGGCGACATCGGAGGCCTTGAGGACATACCCGGCGGCGCCTGACCTGAAAACCTCGCGAATATAGCTTTCATTGTCATACATCGACAGGACGACCACGGCGGCGCCGGACCCTTCCTTGCGTAGGACCTGCAGGACTTCCATCCCGTTGCATTCCGGCATGGCGATATCCAAAAGCAGTACGTCCGGCTGGAACTCGCGGACCTTACGAAGCGTCGCAAGGCCGTTCTCCGCTTCCGCAACGACTTCCAGGTCATCTTCATGCTGGAGGATCCGGATCAGCCCCTCCCGCACGACCGCGTGGTCGTCGGCCACAAGAAGCCGGATTCGGCGGTTCATAGGGTGACCCGTTCCTCGGAGGACAAGGCCGCCGCTACCATCGTTCCTCTGCCCCATTCCGATTCAACCGAAAAACGGCCGTTCAAGGACGCGATCCTCTCTTTCATGCTGAGAAGCCCGATCCCACCCCGTGATTCCCGGCCCGAGAGAGACCTATGAGTATCGAAACCTACGCCGTCATCCTCGATCTCAAGGACCACCTCGGAGTCCCTCCGATCCAGACGCACCGTGATCGTCCTTGCCCGAGCATGCTTCAGGGCATTGTTCACGGCCTCCTGGAAAACGCGGAACAACGCCAGCTCCGCCCGCGCATCGATGCGCGCCGCGCCGAAGGACTGATCCAGGTTGAAGTCGATATCCCTGATCTCCCGCTGCAGGTTTTCCATCTCCGACTTCAGGGCGAAGGCCAAACCCATCTCGTCCAGAAGGTTCGGGCGAAGCCTGGCGCATGTGGACCGGATGCTCCCCGCAAGCTCCCGTGTCTTCGTCAACGCGTCCCGGCAGTATTCCATCGTCTGGACGCCGTCCGGCTCGAGGGACTTCTCGATCAGGGAAAGGTCGAACTGCAGGGTCGTCAACGTCTTTCCGATGCCGTCATGCAGATCAGCCGCAAAGCGTTTGCGTTCCTCCTCGATTATGTCGATTAGTTTCCACGACAACAAGCGCAGTTCCGATTTCACACGGGCGATGCTGTTGATGATGCTGTCGGAGATATTGCTGCTTTTTGCGTCCGATACACCGGTGGAGATATCGACGAAGGTGGCTTGCAGACTCACGATGAGGTCGTTCACGGATTTCCCCATCTCCCCGATCTCGTCCATACTGTTTATATGGTACCACTGGTCTAGTTCACCGTCCGCCAGCCTCTCCATCATGGCCGTTAGAGTCCGGACCGGCCGGGTCAGGACCCGGGAGATGAACATGTACATCGATGCGGTCGAAACGAGCATGTACGCGACAACCAGGGCGCCGGCCGTGGTGTAGGTCTTGACCAAAGCATCATGAAACTGGGTTGCATCGTATTCCAGGAACAGGCCTCCGAAGCCGACGCCTCCGAAGCTGTACGGAACGAAAGTAAATGCTTTAGTACTTCCCAGGGAGACGCTCATGCCGCCCTGGCTGGTCAAAGCCAGCATGCCCGCAGGAAGTTCTATCTGGTCACTTCGCCATCTGCTGAGATGGGTCACCTCGTCTCCCTTCTTCCGGCTGGAGGCGATGAGCTGGCCGTTCCGGTTCATATACGTGATCGAATCCAGGTTCGCCTTCATTCGCAGGATGGAATCGAAGTCCTGGATCTGGACGATCTGTACATACAGGTCGAAGTACTCCCCCAGACTCGCGGTCGAAATGTCGCGATCCACCAGCACCCCCGTGCGCCCCATCGCGTCGAGGGCCAGGAAGACCACATGGGAGAGGCTGGTAGCTCCTTCAGCGAGCTCCTTCCTATAAAGCACCCTCATCTGGGACGAGGTCAACACCGCGGAAAGCACCTGCAGGGAGAGGATTAGAACCAGGACTCCAAAGACGATCTTGTTCCGGATCGTTCCGAGTCCGGCCTTGTTCACCTTTCGCGGCACCTGTGTATCTTGCATCGGTCGGAACCCCGCTGTAGTGGACGAAGGGTATCATGGTTTTCTGACAGGCGCTATATACGATTTTAACGGCGAGCCTCAATCCCTATTGTGTTACAAACCCTGTGGTGGAATCGGCCGAGTCGTTAGCCAGGACCTAGGCCGCCGCATATTGAGGAAGGTACTCAGGCCCTGACTTGAGAGGTGTCGGATACCCCTTCACCCAGATCCTCCGCAGGCACTCTGTCAGCTCCGTCCTGCTCAGAAACGCCCTCCGGCTGAACATCTCCGCACACCCTTGCTCGATCCTCCCTCGGGGTATCCCCGCCTCCTGCCCGTGGACCCGATTCTGAGCAACCCTTCCCCCGATCCGATACCGTTTCCGGTAGTTATGATGAATGAGATAGCACATGAGCCGGGTCATCCCATTGGATACGTTCCGGCTGAAACAGACCGTCTCCCTGTGATGATTGGCTTGGTCTTTCCGGATCTCCCGATCCAGGTAGTTCGAGGCGAACAGAGGATTGGAACAGGTCCTGGGCAGTGAGGAATGGACCTTGAGGTGGGCGACCCGATGATTCTCGTCCTGATCCCGAAACAGGGAATGCCGGGTGAGGGTCTGCTGGTATTCCTTCTTTTCGTCTGTAATTAGAACCAGAGGGTAACCTCCTCGAGCCCCTCGATCCTCGCGTATCCCGTCCAGAATGTCCCGGAAGGTCCTTCCTATCGCTCCCCGCTCGAAGGATACCCGGGGATAGAGCTCCTCCGCCCGGGCTTTCTGGGAATCCGTCCGGGTTCCGGACCTTCTGCGGGTGGCGTGGCTCATATCCAGGACGAACCGCGAGCCCGAAGTGATCGACACCGTGATCTCACTGACAAAGAATTGGGAAACATCGAAGGACACCATCCCATCTATGCACACCGCTTCCTTCGGGTCGGCGAATCGACGCAGACGGCCATGGAGGGCGATTCCCTGGCGGGCCAATCGCTCGAGGCGGTTCTGGACCGTACCGCAGGAGAGGCCGAGGTTGCGGCTCAGGGCTCGCAGACTTTCGGAGGAGGCATGCCGGGATAGGAGGTCCGGGTAGTCTACCCTGCGCTTGACGTAGTAATCGATAGAAAATGTCTGGGAAGAGAAGGTTCTGCCGCAAGATCCGCAGCGGAACCGAGGAATGAGCCCGAAGGTACGGGTGGGATAGAATCCGAAAGGTTTAAACCAACCCGAGGGAGGCTCGCTTAAGTGCAGTTCGCACAAGGGGTTGGGGCAGAAAGGAAACGAGAGCATGGGTACCTCCTGGAGGCGGATTGCCTTCTACCCCTATACCGCTCGATCCTTCTTCCTTGCTTGTGTCTTCACAGGGTTTGTAACACTACGGAGAATCTCCCGCATCCGGGTCAGGGCTTCGGCGTATTCCGGGGTGCGGTAGTCCGGGTAGGTCCAGGGCAGGGGCTTCCACCCGCCCTTTTCGTACAGGAGGGTGAGTTCCGCGAAGATCCCGTCCCGGAGGGGGATCCGGTGGGCCCGATCCTTGGTGGTGGCCAGGATCAGCCGGCTGGGGAGGAGGAGGCCCGGGTCCAGGTTGACCCGGCGGCGGCCGTTCTTCGAGAAATCCGCCTCCACTCGATTGGTGAAGACCTTGGCATTAGCCAGGAGGGTCGGATCCACGGGATCCCGGAAACATCTCAGGGACCGGAGGATGGGTGCGCCCAGCTCCTCGTCGTAGTAGTGGGACCAGGAGAAGGGTATCTCGGGGCTGCGCCACCCCTCCGCCCCCCACCGAGCGGACAGCCGCTTCCAGGCCTCCTCCGCCGGGGCGGGGTCCTCCACAGGGTACAAAAGTCCCATGAACAGGAGGGCGGGTTCGTAGGTCGCGGTTCTTCCCATGCTTGCCTTCGAGGTCATTTTAGACCATACTGGTGAGCTATGGAAGGGAACGGCGAGTACGAACGCATCCTGGAGGAGAAGCTCCTGGCCAAGGCGGAGACCCTGGACCGGGTGGAGCTTCCCAAGCTCAAGGAGTGCTTCAAGCTTTTCCAGACCGCCTTCCAGGGCATCCACGCCGTACTGCTCCGCAAGGGCGTCATCCAGACGGATCCCTACAAGTTCGACCTCAAGATCTCGGAGGTCCAGACACCCCCGGAAGGCCCCTTCGCGGAATCCGAGAAGAACGAGCAGATCAGCATACGCCTTTCGCAGTTCGATTCCTACCTGGATTTCCTCAACGGCTACTACCAGTTCAGCGTGGACTTCCTCACCATGGGCCGTGTGAAGCGACTGATCAACCTGACGAAATACTTCAACTTCCTGCAATTCTCGGAAAACAGCAATCAGGCGAACACCCGCTGCTTCGCGGAGGTCGTGGGCCTCGTGAGGAAGGGCACGGATCCCCTGTCCACGGGCATCATAGGGGAAGGGCTTCTGAGCCTGGAAAAGACGTCCCGGGAGATCTTCCAGATCCTCAAGAGCCTGACCCTGTACCACAAGGAGCGCTACAAGCTCGACATCCGCCAGCTGGTCCTCGCGGGCCTGACCCTGGACCGCGAGAGGGTCATCACCCACCGGGATGAGGCCATCCGGAACATCAAGAGGAAGTTCTCCGAAACCATGGGGGATCGGCCCTTCTACGCCGAGCTCGTGGAGGAGGTCCTGGCGGAGGATTTCTCCTCCGACGGCCCGAATCTGCGGGACGACATCCTGGCCCAGCTCAAGGTCCAGGAGGAAAAGAAGGCGGAATCCTCCCAGTCGAAGAACTTCAAGGCCATCGTCCTGGACGGCGCCCGGGTGCTGGCGGGTTCGGGATATCAGCTCGAGGAAGCCATACGAAAGCTGAGGGAAAATTCCGTCCTCCTGGAGAGCCAGAACCGGACCTTCATGGGCCAGATGCGCAAGATGATCCGCCGGCTCTTCAATCCGGCGGAGGACAACGTGGTGTACCTGGTCGACTACTCCGACCCCATCACCGCGGAGCACCGGAGGGAGGAGATCGACTTCACCAAGCTCTCCGAGGAGATAGCCCGCAGGGGACGCGTCCTGTCATCCATGATGGTCCGCAACTCCCAGTCCTGGCAGCGGCTGGCCGCGGCGCCGGAGGAGCAGGTCTACAACTTCTTGGTGAAGGGCCTGGAAGATCTCCAGAGATACTACCGCCGCCTCTCGGCGCTGGACGAGCATTTCAAGAACGAGATCACGGACCCGGAATCCAAGCCCAGGATCCGGGGAATCAAGGTGGAGCTGGCCACCCTCAAGACCTCCATCATCAAGGCCAACCAGAAGAAGCACGAGTACGTGGCCCAGAAGGAAGAGATCGAGCAGATGCGCCGTCTGGGCATCCGCGCGGAAACGCCGTAGCGGCTCGAAAGGAGTCTCCCCGATGCATCGGAAATTCCATATTCCCCGGTCGATCCTGGCGGCCGCGGTTTTCCTGTATCTCCTGGTCCCTGCTTCCCATGCCCAGGAGGCCCCGGACAAGGAGCTGGCGATCGCCCTTCCCTCCTTGGACCTGGAGATCCATCCCCATCACTCGATCTACGCCCAGGAAGCCCAGATCCTCTCGGGGCTCTACGAGGGCTTGTTCAGCTACAATCCCGCGACCCTGGAGCCGGTACGGGCCGCGATCCGCAGTTTCAACCGGTCCCGGGACGGCAAGACCTATACCTTCTACCTCCGGGAGGCCGCCCGATGGTCCAACGGGGACCGGGTAACGGCAGCCCACTTCCGGGACGCATGGCTGCGGATGATGGATCCCGCGGTCAAGGCGGAATACGGATCCTTCTTCGACATCATAGCCGGCGCCCGGGAGTACCGGGCCGGACGGGTCCGCGACGCTTCGAAGGTCGGGGTCTCCGCGATCTCCGACGACGTCCTCCAGGTGACCCTGGAAGCCCCGGCGTCCTGGTTCACCAAGCTGCTCTGCCACCACTCTTTTTCCCCTGTCCACCCGTCCATGCTGGGCGTCCGGGACTGGGTGTCCCGGGCCCCTTCGGTTCCCTGCAACGGGGCCTTCCGCATCGAATCCATCGATTCCGGAGCCCTGATCCTGAAGAGGAACGAGTCCTACTGGGACGCGGCTTCGGTCCGGCTTTCCGGCATCCGGGCGACGGCCCCGGAAACCCCCGAGGAGGCTTCCCGGCTCTTCAACAACGGGGATGTCCACTGGCTGGCGGGGGATGCGGACCTTGAGAGCCTCCTGTACCGGGACGCGATCCAGGTAAATCCCATGTTCGCCACCCACTACTGGTTCTTCTCCTGCCGGAGGGCCCCCTGGTCGGATCCGGACGTGCGCCGCGCCCTGGCTCTCCTGGCACCCTGGGACGAGATACGCAGCCGGGAACACTACCTGATCCCCGCCACGGGACTGGTCCTGCCCGTGGAAGGCTACGAAGCCCCCGAGGGTATCCGGAAGCCCGATCCCGAAGCCTCCCGGGCCCTTCTGGAAAAGGCCGGGTACCCGGACGGCAAGGGCCTCCCGGCCCTGCGTATCCTCCTCCCCGAGGGGGAAGGGGCGGCGCGGATCGCGGAACTGCTCTCGCAGGCCTGGAAGGAAGCCCTCGGACTCGAGGTGGTGGTCAAAACCCTGCCGGCCTCCCGTTTCTACGGGAGTCTCCGGGGGGCGGAATGGGACATGACCCTGAACACCTGGATCGGCGACTTCGCGGATCCCCTGGCCTTCCTGCAGATGTGGACCTCCGATTCTTCCCTGAACGACGCGGGATACTCGGATCCGGACTACGACCGCCGCATCGCCGAATCCTCGTCCCTCGAAGGGGAGGACAGGCTCAAGGCCCTCTCCGAAGCGGAGGGAACCCTGCTGGATTCCGGAACCGTCCTTCCCGTCTACCACAGCCTGGCGGTGAACGTGGTGGACACCGAGATCGTGGAAGGGTGGTACCCGAACGCCCTGGACATCCATCCCTTCAAGTACATGCGAGTGGGGTCCCCCAAGGCCCTGCCCAACCTCGTGTTCGCGAACTAGCAAGGAGCCCGCCTTGAGAAAACTGCTCGCCCTGGCCCTGTACGTCTTCATCGGTCTGCCCGCCATCCTGGGAACCCTCTTCCTGGTCCCCATCCGGGGCTGGATCCTGGACCGGGACTTCTACAAGTCCGTGGTGTCCGGGCCGGAAGCCCGGGCGGTCCTGGAGTCTCCGGCCCTGTACGACCGCTTCGAGGAAACGATCCGTGCCGGGGATTCCCTGACCCTCTCGGGTCCCGCCACGGGGAAGGCCCTCAAAGCCTCCCTGCCGGTCCCGGAGCTCCTGTCCGCCGCGGGATCCGCGGTGGATTCCGCCTTCGACGCCCTGGAGGCGGGCGGGAACGCGGACCGCTTCACC
>JBGSPT010000067.1:0-3249 GCA_041738475.1 Treponematales bacterium | reverse complement strand
GGCGGCGCCTTTCGCCGCGGCGTCCAAGGCAGTCTTGTCCAATATGTCCAGCCCCCGGATCTCAGCACCGGCCGGGGGGTCGGCAATCCGCCCTGTCCTCGAGACGATCCGGACCCGACAGCCCCGGGTTGTCAGGGCTTCCGCGGCGGCTCGGCCCGTGGGCCCGGCCCCTATGATGACGTGCAATTCGCTCACCCGTGTCTCCTTTTCCCGCGGTCGGTTCGTAAGCCGCGCGAGTTCTTTATCCAACTATGTTGACACTGCCAACACTTGTGAGTATAATGTTGGAAGTGCCAACAATCAAGAGGATTGGGCACGAAGGAGAGATCATGGTTGCGAACAACGTGAAGAAGACGGGCGGAATCGCCGCCTTCGTACTAGCCGGCCTAACCTTGGCGGCCTGCGCGGGCGAACCCGCCGCGCTGCCCGAGCCCAAGTTCGGAGAGGCCTCGGGGCCACGCATCGAGCTCCGGCTGGAGCCGGGCCCCCACTACTCGAAGGACATGAAGATTATGTGGATCGAGTACACGGTCTGGCCCCAGGTCGCCGTGTGGATCGAGACTCCGGACGGCCGGTTCCTGGACACCCTCTACGTGACCCAACTGGCCGTGACCGGAAACTACCGGGCAGCGCCCAAGAGCGGGCGGCCCGAGGCCCTGCCCGTATGGTCCGCCCGGAAGGCCGGATCCGCGGACGCCGTGTCCTCCCCGACCACCGTCGGATCCGCGGTCGTCTACGGCAACGGGATCGCCTCCCGCCTTCCCGCGGGAACCTACGTGGTGAAGCTCGAAGCGAACCGCTCCTACGATTGGAACGAAACCTTCACCAAGAAGAACGCCGGCGTGAACGGCCAGCCCTCGGTCGTGTACCGGGCGGAGCTCGAGATCGGCTCGGATCCCCGGGAGGCCCGATTCACGCCGATCGGGATCGGCTCGGTGGACGGGGCCGACGGCGGGGTCCGGCCGGGCCTGGAGGGGATCGACACCGCCCTGGAGCTGTTCTCGTCGATGACGGTGAAGTACCTGGTGGACTGAGGATCAGGACTCGGGACCCGGAGGGGAAAAAAACATAGGCGATCCGCCGGTCCGAGGGATCCGGCTTACCGCACCCGGCACGGCCGCACGAGCCTACCTCCGACCGAGAGCCGGACCTCCGCGGTCCGGCTCTCGGCGGCTTCCAACGCATCGTAGTATCCGTCCCATGCGGCGACCTCGGCGGCCCAACGTTCCCGGATCGAGGGGGCTGTTTCGTCATCCGCGTCCAGCAGGGGCGACAGCCTTTCCGCCGCAAGGGACACGAGGGCCCGGGCTTCCGCGGTCTCCCCGGAACGGACCGTCTCGGCCGCCTTCAGGCATAGACGCAGGTATTGAAGCGTCCAGGGTATACGGGTAATGAAGCAGCCGGTGAACGGATCGAGCTGGGCTTTCGTGGCCTCGAATCCCCAGGGAACCGCTTCCGCGTATCGGCTGAAATAGTATGTCCGGGCGAGGTCCCCGACGAAACGTCCCAAGCGTGCGGCCTCGATGGAGGGTCCCGCGAAGGCTTCCTTGTCGTGCCGCATGATCAGTCCCGGCTCGTGGAGATACCGGAGGAAGGGGCCTTCCCCCTTGAAAAGGACCGACAGGATGTAGGCCTGGTCCTCCGCCCGGCCCAGGAAGGTCGGCGTAAAGGGACGGTGCCGGAGGAGGGCTTCCACCCGAATCCCATTGGTTCCTCCGGTAACGTGGAATCGTTGGAGGCAGGTACGGGTTCCGTCCAGGTCCTCCCCCGCACCGTATCGGGCCATCATCTCCGCCCGGGTGCTGAGAGCCATGGGCACCCGGTTGTAGAACACCGAGGCCTCCCCGGCGGGAATGTACTCCGGGGGAACCACGTCGGGCGTAAAGAGCCCCCGGCCGATGTCCTTCTCGTTGACCAGGGCTCCTGCGATCATGCCCAGCTCGACGGGCCGGTCCTCCGCGTCCCGCCCGAGGGCCCCCCAGAGGGGGGTGCGGAAGTGCCCGAACGCCGAGGCCCCGGACTCGCGGACCAGGATCTCCTGGGGGAAGACCTGGTCCAGGTCGATCTTGAATGTGGCCTTGACGGCGGGATCCACGAAGAGCCGCCAGAAAGGCGCGATCGCCTTGAGGAAGCTGTAATGACGGCCGTACTCGCCGTCCACCCCGAACACCTCGAGGATCCGGCGGTTCGTTTCCCCGCTGTCGCCGAGGGGCCCGGGGGACAGGAAGGGGGACAGAGCTTCCCGCACCAGGCGTATGCAGTCGAGTTCCGTGAAAACGTACACCCGGAGGTTCCGGAGCGGGGGCGCATCGGACAGAAGGGATCGAATATAGGCTCCGGCTGCCTCCCGAAGCCCCTCGTGGGTGACCGACACGGAGAGCACGACGGTGGCCTTGTCCCGCGCCTCGGCCCCTCCGGCGGATTTCTCCCAGCCGATCGCCCCGTCCAGTCCCCGAAGCCCGTACAAGATCTCGTTGCTTTCCGGCGCTTCCCCGATGTGGACGGGATGGTCGAAGAAAAAGGCCTGGCGTTCCGACCCGGCGGCCCGTATTCGGTCCTTCCAGCCCTCGTCCAGGTCCAGCCTTTCCAGGGAAGCCGGAGAAGAAGGTACCGTAAGCAGAATGTTGGAGGTGAACAGGATCTCCCGGACCGGATCGACGATCGGGTCGGGATTAGCCCGGGTGACGCGAATTCTCCGGAGATCCCGCAGGGCGTGGACCTCGGCCTCGGGATCCGCTTGAAGCCGGGCCCCCTCCGGGAAGAGGAGAGGCCAGTACAGGTCGGGAGGGAACGGCCCCGGCCCCGCGGCCCGCCGGAGCGTGTCCCCGAGCAGGCGCCGGAACTTGGGATCCCGGTCCGTGCCGTCCGCGATCTCGGCCCGGGCCGCCTCGCGGCATCGTTCCAGGAAGCGGGATACGGCCGGATCCGTACCGATGGCCTCGGACATGACGGCGGCCCAAGGTTCCAGGATTCCTCGCAGCAATTCGTCGGCTTGTCCCTGCATGGGTCCTCCGGGATGTTGTTTGCGGAAACGTCGGTTCTTCCGGCCGTCGGAACTCCGTCTCCGGGATCGGATCGGGGTTCGCTCAGTCCTCTAAAAGACGCAGGTTCGCCTCCAGGGCGGGTCCGGACATGAGGTCGGACAGGGCCGTCCGGACGTGTTCCAGGCCCAGGGCCGGCACCAGGCCCTGCCGGCAGATCGCCGCCAGGACCGCGACGTTTTGCATCCGGCTTTCCGGTGCGGCGTCC
>JBGSPT010000035.1:0-19876 GCA_041738475.1 Treponematales bacterium | reverse complement strand
CCCCGGGGCGACCCGAACCTCGCCCACACACCGGCCGGCCGCGGGGCGGCATATGCCGCCGGATCCGGAAGCCTTCGATCCCTGGGAAGCGGTCCGGGAAACCGGGAGGCGGGGCCCCCTTCCCCCCGAGGACTGCCTCTTCGCGTCCCTGGAGCGATGGAGGCAGGCGGGCTCCCCGACGGCCAAGCCCGTGTCCAGCCCCTCCGTGGGTGCCCGGAACCGGCGGATACTTCGCTCGGTCCTGCACTGGGCCCAGGCTGTGGACCCTGCCTTCGCCCGGGACTTCGCCCTTCTGGTGCGCTTCGACGCGGGGCCCCTGCGCACCACCGCGACATCCCGGGCGGACCGGGAAGCCCGGCGGAAGCTGGAAACCGGCCTGGACGACCTTCTGCGCTGGCGCGAGGAGGGACGGAAGGTCACCGCGGACCTCGCCCGGGAGCGTCTGGAGGCTGCGAAGGAACTGGTCGAACTCCACGGCCTGCCAAGGCCGGAGATCGTGAGGATAGCGGAGTGGATGGCGGGGCGGTTGACGGTGGACGGTGAGCGGTGAGCGGAAGTGGCTATCCACCATTCAAGTGAATCAACCGCTTCGGCGGATATTGGCTACAGGATCAGTTTCGACATTCCTGTCCACTGTCCACCGTCCACTGTTCACTTCAGGACTTTCAATTCCCTCCCCACCTTCCCGAACGCCTCCAGCGCCTCGTCGATGTCAGCCTCCGAGTGGGCCGCGGAAATCTGGACCCGGATGCGCGCCCTGCCCCGGGGAACCACGGGGAAGCTGAAACCGATCACGTAAATGCCCTCGGACAAAAGGCGATCCGCCATTTCGTGGGCGAGCTTCTCCTGGTAGAGCATCACCGGGACGATGGGGTGGACCCCCGGCCGGATGTCGAAACCCGCTGCCGTCATGCCTTCCCGGAAGCGTCGGGTGTTGGTTTCCAACCGGTCCCGGAGTTCGGTGCTTCCGGACAGGAGCTCCAGGGCTTTTAGGGTGCCCCCCACGATGCCCGGAGCCAGGGTGTTGGAGAACAGGTAGGGCCGGGCCTTCTGCCGGAGGTACTCGACGATCTCCGCCCGGGCCGCTACGACCCCGCCGGAAGCCCCGCCCAGGGCCTTTCCGAAGGTGGTGGTCAGGATATCCACCCGCCCGGCCACCCCGCAGTGTTCCGGGGTGCCGCGGCCGGTCCGGCCCACGAAACCCGTGGCGTGGGAATCGTCCACCATGACCAGGGCTCCGTACTTCTCCGCCAGGTCGCAGATTGGCCCCAGGTCCGCGATGTCCCCGTCCATGGAGAACACGCCGTCGGTGGCCAACATCCGGTACCTGCAGGACGCGGCCTCCTTGAGGCAGCGCTCCAGACCCTTGGCGGGCTTGCCCGTGTCGGGATCGGTCTCCTCGGTGTCCCGGAGGTCCCCGTGCTTCCAGATCCAGCGCCGGGCCTTGCACAGGCGCACCCCGTCGATGATGGAGGCGTGGTTGAGGGAGTCCGTGATGATCGCGCATTCCTCGTCCAGGAGGGGCTCGAAGACGCCCCCGTTCGCGTCGAAGCAGGAGGAGAAGAGGATGGCGTCCTCGGCGCCCAGGAAGTCCGCGGCGGCCTTTTCCAGGCGCTTGTGGGGCTCCTGGGTTCCGCAGATGAACCGTACGCTGGAAAGGCCGTAGCCCCACTCGTCCTGGGCCTTCCGGGAAGCCTCCCGGATCGCCGGATGGTCGGCCAGGCCCAGGTAATTGTTGGCGCAGAAATTGAGGACTTCCTTCCCGTCCCGCACGCGGATCCGGGCTCCCTGGGGCGAGGCGATCACCCGCTCGCTCTTGTACAATCCCTCCGCACGGATATCGTCCAGCTTCTTCCGCAGATCATCCTTCATCGCGCCGTACATGGGTCCTCCCGGCTACCGTCTAGGGTGCATGAGTCGTTCTTCTTGGGGGATTGAATAGTACCATACTTCGGCGTCCCGTGCACTTCAGTCCACCGTCCACCGTTTACCGTTTACCGTTTACCGCCCATTCCTCCATCTCCGCGTCCAGGACCTCGAGTTCCCGGATCAGGCGGTCCAGAAGGATCCGGACGTCCCGGGGGATCGCGTTGTTCCCTTTCTCCGCCTCCGGGTCTGTAGGCTCGCGAGGAAGAGCGACCGGCCGGGCCGTCAGCCCGCCGCCCGCCGGGGGCACCGTTCCCTCGGAAGCCGCAGGAATCCGGGACCCGCAGTAGGGACAGTACTCGAATCCGACGAGGATCATCCGTCCGCAGTCCCCGCAGAACCGCACCTTCAAGGGGCGGTCCCTCATAGGAGACTCGCAGCCAGCTCGGCCAGCTCGCTGCGCTCGCTCCGGAGCAGGGTTATATGCCCGTAGAGCCTCTGTCCCTTGAAGGCCTCCACCAGGAAGGAGAGGCCGTTGGAGTTGGCGTCCAGGTACATGTTGTCGATCTGGTAGGGATCCCCGGTCAGGACGACCTTGGTCCCGTCTCCGGCCCGGGATACGATGGTCTTGATCTCGTGGGGGGTCAGGTTCTGGGCCTCGTCCACGATGATGTATTGGCCCGGGAGGGACCGGCCCCGGATGTAGGTCAGGGCCTCGATCTCGATCTGCTTGTCCTTGATCAACTGGTCCACGTTCTTGATGTTGGGCCGCTTGTGGGCGGAGAGTATGAACTCCAGGTTGTCGAACAGCGGCTGCATCCAGTTGGCGAGCTTGGCCTGTTTTTCCCCGGGCAGGTAGCCTATGTCCTTGCCCATGGGCACCACGGGACGCGAGACGAGCATGCGGGTGTACTTCTTCTCGTCGTAGACCATGCGCAGGCCCGCCGCTATGGCCAGGAGGGTCTTGCCCGTGCCCGCCTTCCCGACCAGGGTGACCAGGGGGATGGAATCGTCCAGGAGCAGCTCCAGGGCGATGCGCTGCCGGTCGTTCAGGGGGCTGATGCCCGAGGCGGAGGGGGATTCCGGGTCCGAGGACCGCAGCAGTTCCCCTTCCGGGTCGTACCGGAGGACGAGCTCCCTGTGCCCGACGCGGTCGTGGAGAACCACGAACTCGTTGGCCCGCAGGCGCTCCTTCCAGGGAAGGCTCCCGGATTCGGCCAGGGTCTTCAGCATATCCTCGGAGGCGTCCACGTCCCGGACACCGGGATATAGGGAGGCTATGTCCACCTTCTGCTTTTCGTAGTCCACGGCCTTGAGTCCCAGGGCGGTAGCCTTTACCCGGGCGTTGATGTCCTTGGAGACGAAAAAGACCGTCCGCCCCTCCTGCTGTAGACCGTAGGCGCAGAGGATGATCCGGTTGTCCGTCTTCTCCAACTCCACCCCCTCCGGGGTTTCCGCAGGAAGGCGCAGGGAAACCCGGAGGATCGAACCGTTCTCGAGCTTTACCCCGTCGTGGAGGCTGCCTTTCTTGATGAGGGAGTCCAGGAACCGGATGGCCTCCCGGGCGCTCTTGCCCCGCTGATCCTGGTAGGTCTTCAGGGTATCCAACTCTTCAAGGACCCAGAGGGGAAGCACTATCTCGTTGTCCTTGAAGGACATGATCGCTTCCGGATAGTGGATGAGGACGTTGGTGTCGATGACGAAGGTCTTATGGATATCGTTGCCGGAACTCATGAGCACAAGTATCCGGCACGACCGGGAGAAACGCAAGGGTTCCGGCGCAGGCTGACGGTTTCCTGACAGAAGACATGGAACCCGGATACCGGAGTTTTGACAGGATCAACAGGATCCGGAGAGGATGAACAGGATAAGAATCCATGTTCGATTCATTTCTACATTCATATCCTGTCTATCCTTCTTCAATCTTGTCTATCCTGTCTTTCCTATTGTTCTAAATCTTCTTCCTCTCCGTGCCCTCCGTGGTGAATCCTGGAACCAATACGGCTCATCTCCTCGCGGGGCGGAAATACCCGAAGAGGCTTCCGCAGAGTCCGCCGATGATGTGGGCGAACTCGGAGACCGAGTTGCGCTGGAAGGAGGAAAGCACCTCCCTGCCCAGGTAGAGCACCATGATCAGGACGAAGGTCAGGGGGATCTCCCCCTTGCCGAAGTTCGTGAACGAGGACAGGAGGATCATCATGAACACGACCCCGCTGGCACCCATCAGGCTGACCGGGAAGAGCAGGGTGTTGAGGACCCCCGTCACCAGGCTGGTGATCAGGATCATGATGAAGAGGGTCAGGGAGCCGTAGGCCAGTTCCAGCATCGGTCCCAGGAGCAGGATGAAGGCAAAGTTCGAGAGGAAATGGTTGAGGTCCGCATGTCCCAGGACGTGGGTGACCAGGCGGATGAAGTCCCGGGCGGAATCGGCCCTGAAGGCTCCCCGGCCGGGGGCGGAAAACCAGGTTTCCGCCAGGGACGGGGCCAGGAGGGTATCCAGGGCCAGGACCACGACGCAGACCAGGGTGAAGGTCAGGGTGGTGGGCGCGTTGTACTTGAGTTTCATGCTTCCTCCAGCTCCAGCATCACGGGACAGTGGTCGGATCCCGTCACGTCGGGCAGGATGGAGGCGGACCGCACCCGCTTCCGGATCCCGGGATCGACGCAGTGATAGTCGATCCTCCAGCCCACGTTGTGCTCCCTCGCCCGGGTCCGGTAGGACCACCAGGAATAGTGCCCCGGTTCCCCGGGGTGGAGCGCCCGGAAGGTGTCGACGTAGCCCGCCCCGGTGAACTCGTCCATCCAGGCCCTCTCCTCGGGGAGGTAGCCCGGATTCGTCTCGTTCTCCTTGGGGCGGGCCAGGTCGATGGGGGTATGGGCGATGTTATAATCCCCGGACAGGACGATGTGTCCCCCCCGCGCCGTGATCCCGTCGCAGAATTCCCGGATCGCCGCGCAGAAGCCCAGCTTGTACCCCAGCCGGGCTCCGCCGTCCTGGGAGTTCGGGAAGTAGGCGGAGATGACCGTAATCCCTCCGAAATCCGCGGCCAGGACCCTGCCCTCCTCGTCGAATTCCCGGGCCCCCAGGAAGGAGACCGACCGGGGCTCCGCTCGGGACAGGAGCGCCACCCCGGAATACCCCTTTTTCTGGGCGCTGGCCCAATAGGCCTTGTACGGGCGGCCTTCCCCGTCGACCGGCGTCAGCAGCTCCTTGGGCAGCTGGTCCGGGTGGGCCTTGGTTTCCTGCAGGCAGATCACGTCGGGGCTCTCCGAGGCGATCCAGCCGAGAAGTCCCTTTGAATGGGCCGAGCGTATTCCGTTCACGTTCCAGGATGCGATGCGGAGCATGAGGCCTCCTCGGATTTTCAGGGATTTTCCTGGATCTGCACGTCCACGGAAAAGACGATATGGTAGGTCTTGCCCCGGACGGCGGTGAACCGGCGGGTGATCGTATAGTCCCCTATCTTGCAGACCACGGTCCGTTCCCCCGGCTCGATCTGGATCCGGGCGCCTCCCGCGTGCTCCACAGGCTGGTCGTCCAGGAGGATCAGGGCGTTGGCGGGAGCCTCGAAGACGACCACGGGCTTGGTCCCCTGGAGCTTGATCTCCAGGCTGAACACCTTGCCGGACTCCACGGCAACGGCGCGGCTCTCGTCCCGCACCCCCTCCCCCGTCACCTGCAGGGTATGCATCCCCTTCTTCAGGAAGATCAGTTCCTGCCAGGACTCCAGCTTCCGCTCGTCCACGTAGACGGCGGGGGAAAATCCCGGCTCCGCGCCCTCGGGAGGGAGGATGGAAATCCGCAGGGCCCCTTCGTCCGTGAAAAGGGGGCGGATCTTGACCTGGTACCTCGCCTGTTCCTGTTCCGGACTAAGCCCCTTGCTGAGGGCGGACAACTTGAAGAGGACAGGGAATTCCCCGGACCCCAGAAGCATCGGAAGGACCGTGGCGTAGGGCCCGGATCGCAGGGAATGACGGGGCGAAACGGGGACCTGGAAGACGATCCCCGCCCTGGGAGGAAGGGCCTGGAGTATGAGCCTTTCTCCGTCGTAGGCGTACTTGTCGACCGAGGGAACGGGAGTGACGGACTTGTACAGGGACCACGCGAAGGCTCCCTGGGCGGACTGGAGGGCCTTGGGTATGCGCAGGTCTATCTCTACGCCCTGGAGGAAGGGAGAGCCGGAGGACAGCAATATGGCCACGGCGTCCGCGTAGCCGAGGGAAACCGTCTCGCCCTCGGGCTTGTCCCCGGATACGTGTACCACCGCTGCCACCACGGTTCGGACGCCTTCCGGAACCGCGGACGCGATCGGGAGGAAAACGAAGGCCGCAAGGGCGGCGAAAATCGTCAACGCGCGGCAACGTTTCATTCGGTCAACCGTGGTAGGAGCGGCATGGGGTCCCGGGACGCGCCCCTGATCCGAACCTCGAAGTGCAGATGCGGGCCCGTCGAGAGCCCGGTGGAACCGACATTCCCGATTATCATACCGCTTTTTACGGCGGTGTTCAACTCGACCCTGCGGGCGGAGAGGTGGCCGTATAAGGTTTCCCATCCACCCTCATGGGAAATGAGCATGTAGATTCCGTACACCGGATCGATACCGACTTCGGACACGGTGCCGGACCGGGCGGCGTAGACTTCGGTCCCAGCCGGCGCGGCCAGGTCTATGCCCGCATGGTGCTGGATCTCTCCAGTGATCGGACTGGCCCGGAGTCCGAATCCGCTGGTCAGCCGCCCCTTGGGCAGGGGAAACCGGAACCCCGTTCCCAAGAAGAAGGCCCGCTCCGCGGGGGTGAAACGGGCGCCCGGCAGGAATCGAAAGTCCGAGACTCCCGCGGCTCCGCGAATCCTGGCAGCCCTGTCCCCCTCCCGGGCCGGGCGGGAGGCGGATATCAGGTATTCCAGGTCGTTCGCCGGGTTCAGGGCCGCAAAGACTCCCGTGACCGAGGGAATGACGACGGTCTGTCCGACCCTCAGGACCCGGGATTCCCCGATCCGGTTGGCGGTGGCCAGGGTCTCGTAGGGAAGATTCATCCGAGCGGCCAGGGCTATGAGATCCGTGTCCTCAGGCAGGACATAGTTAAAGAAGAGCAGGTCCGGAAACGGAGCGCCCGTCATCTCCGCCCTCCTGCTCTGGGCGACCGAGTCGGAGAGCTGGCGGAAGGCCAGGTCCGATGTCTCGATCTTCCGGACGAGGGGATACGGCTGGGTCTGGGACGTAGCGGATACCGTCCATCCGAGGCCCATAAGGAGCCAGAGGAACCGTACGAACCGGGGTCCGGAAACTTCCTTCATCATCCCCGGTCGATCCGCCCGCCCCGGCCGAAGGCCCATACCCCCGCCCCTGCTATCAGGGCCAGGGCCGAGGGGATTCCCAGGGCCGGGGACCGGACGAGCAGGATCCCGGTCCCGTAGACTCCTGCGGCGATAAGAAGCCAGGCCAGGAATCGTCCCGTCCGGGATCCCCCCCGGCCGCCGCCGGGACCGTCCCGGCGTAATGAACGGAATCGGCGAAGCGCCAGGATACCCGCTGCCCCGAGGCCGGCCCCGGCAACGATCGCCGTATAGAGCCCTCGTTGGTTCACCGCGAGCCACCAAAGAGGGAAGGCCACGGCGAAGGAGAGCCCCGCCATCCCTCCCAGGACGAGGATGGCTTCTCCCAGGGAACGCAGGGCACGGCCGTAGCCCCGGATGACCCTGCCTGCCAGATCTGCGGGCTTCACCTCTCCACCCCGCCCAGGGACTTGATCCGAAGGTAAGAGAGCATCACAGGTAGATCCGATTTCCTTTTTCGGGCCAGCTTTCGGATCAGGCGGGGCATTTCGCCGGGATCGTATCCTGTCCTGTTCGCTTCTTCCACGTAGTCCGCGGGTAATACCTTCTCCAGCGCGGCCGCGACTTCTTCCAACTCCCGGGCTTCCTCCCCGGAAAATTCGCTTCCGTCAATGGAAGCCGGGTAATCCGCAAGTCTTCCGGGATCCAAGGTTTCCGCATCCTGCAGGACTTCTTCCAGGTATTTCGCGGCCCCGCTGGGACGGAAGATCGCGGAATCTAAAGCCCTGCGAAGGGCCGCGGATCGAAGCGCGAAGGTCTCCGACGAAAGGGACCTTCGTTCCAGGGCGAACCATGCGGCGAAGGCTCCGAGTCCTCCCGCCAAAAGCTCGTCGACCAAGGGCACGGGGTCCCGTACCACGATGGACAGGAACAGGTAGAGAAGGAGGAATACGGCGGCGGAGACCAGGAGGCGAGGATAGAAGCCGCGGTCGAGGGCGTCCCTTCTCTGGCCCTTCTCCAATTCCTCATGAAGGGTCTTCCGGATGATTTCCGCATCCCCCGGGCGCGGTTCCGAGGCGTACCGGCCTTCCAGGATGATCCTGTCCAGATCCCGGAACACCGCGCTTCCCGGCCTGAAGGGGTGAAGGAGAAGGATCTCGCCGGAGCTCCGGCGGACGAGAAAAATGCCGAATGTCATGGGATTATCCACGTAGAGAGCCTATGGGCTGCCGGCGGCGGTGTCAAGCCATCGCGATCGGGCCCGCCCGTCCGCGCGGGATCAACGAGAACGGCTCTTGAGCACTTCGTCGGCCAGGGCGGCCAGGGAGGGGTCCTTTTCCCCCTCCGCATCCATCGCGTCCCGGTTGATCGTATAAATCCCGTCTTCCAGGACGATCACCTCCCGACCGGCGGTTTCGGAGCCTTCCTCGGAAAATTCCTCCAGGGGTTCCGCTTCCGGCAGGTCGCCGTCTCCAAGGTTCTCCAGCTCCCCTTCCTGGGGCCGGAATGCAAAGACGACGCGGCGGTCAAAGGGCAGGTACTCGTAGGCGGCTAGAGCCCCCACGGAGGCCTCCAGTTCCGCCGAGGATTCCTGACTCTCGAAGGCGGGCAATTCCTCGAGCCGTTCCCGATCCTCGTCGGAAAGGATTTCGACCTCGTCCCCCACCAGCGGAATGTCGTCGAGCTCCTCTTCCCGGATGTCCTCCCGGATCGCCGCGAGGTCGAAATCCAGGAACCCCTCCTCATCGTTCCAGCCCTCCAGGGCGGATAGATCCAGGGTGCTAAGAAAAACCTCGAACTCCACTTCTTCAAGGAGATCTTCCGGTTCCTGGGAATTGGGGAACTCCATCGCTTCGATGCGGGAAAGAAGCTCGCCGGAGGGGATGCCCGTGTCCGCCTTCGTGAATCCGAACTCCGAAAGCTCGACCTCTTCGACCGCTTCGGCTTCCTCGAACGCTTCGGCTTCCTCGACCGCTTCGGCTTCTTCGACGGTTTCGGCCTCCTCGAGCGCTTCGATCTCTTCGACCGCTTCGGCTTCCGCGACGGACTCCGCTTCCTCGAGGACTTCGGTCTCCTCGACCGCCTCGGCCGCTTCGACCGCTTCCGCTTCTTCGACGGCTTCGGCTTCCTCGACCGCTTCGGCTTCTTTGACCGCTTCGGCTTCCTCGACCGCTTCGGCTTCTTCGAACGCTTCGGCTTCCTCGAACGCTTCAGCTTCCTCGAGTTCGCCGTATTCCAGCTCCGGTATAGATTCATGGAGGCTTTCGGTCGCCTGGAATTCTGCCAGGCGGGTACCCTCAAGATCCAAGTATTCGCTTATCTCGGAGAGCTCCGTCTCGTCTACGAGTTCAAGGCCGAGGTCTTCCGGGATCACGGGTATATCGTCATCCTCCCCGGAAAGCTCGTGCGCCTGATCCGCCGCACGCCCGGATGCGGTGGTGACGGTTCCGATTTCGGACACCCCGCCGGACTTTTCGGCCTCCGACAGCTCCCCGAGGAACTCGGCGTCCTCCGGTTCGGAGTCTTCCGCGGCTCCGGACGTCGCGGCCTCGACTTTCGACATTCCTGCCGGGCCGGCACCCTCGAGAGTTCCTTCCTCCAGATTCTCGAGGGCATCTTCTAAGGGAGAGCCCAGTCTGAGAGCGGGAAGTTCCGCGTCCTCCGTATCGGGGATGTCCTCCCAGTCCGTGGACGAACGATCGAAGGCGAGGGATTCGACCTCTGCCAAGGAAGGTCCGGCTTCCTCGGCCGATTCGACCGCTTCGACAACCTCGGCTTCCTCGGCCGCTTCGGCCTCTTCGATAACCTCGGCTTCCTCGACCGCTTCGGCCTCCTCGACCGCTTCGGCCTCTTCGACCGCCTCGGCTTCTTCGACCGCTTCGGCTGCTTCGGCCTCTTCGACCGCTTCGGCCTCTTCGACCGCCTCGGCTTCTTCGACCGCTTCGGCCTCTTCGACCGCCTCGGCTTCTTCGACCGCCTCGGCTTCTTCGACCGCCTCGGCTTCCTCGACGGCTTCGGCTTCCTCGACCGCCTCGGCTTCCTCGACCGCCTCGGCCTCTTCAACCGCCTCGGCTTGTTCGACAACCTCGGCTTCCTCGACGGCTTCCGCTTCCTCGACCGCTTCGGCCTCTTCGACCGCCTCGGCCTCTTCGACCGCCTCGACCTCTTCAACCGCCTCGGCCTCTTCAACCGCCTCGGCTTGTTCGACAACCTCGGCTTCCTCAACCGCCTCGGCCTCTTCGACGGACTCGGCCTCCTCGACCGCCTCGGCTTCCTCGACCGCCTCGGCCTCCTCGACCGCTTCGGACGGTACAGGCTTCGGCTTTTTTCCGGAAGCCGAAACCGGCGCGGCGTTGACCACCAGGGAGCCGTTCGACAGGGCTTGTCTCAGAAGGCCTTCGATTCGCGCCATGTCGATCTTCTGGTCCGACTCGGGGGCGCGGGCGCCGAGGATTTGCAGGATCTCGTCCCAGCCTCGATCGATCAGGTCGTCCACCTGATTCCTGCGGCTTTTCCTTACCCGACCGAGGCCGGCCCGTATCTCCGTGCGCACCTCTCCCTTGCGGGCTTCCAGTTCGCTCTTCCAGCGGGCGAAATCGATGTCGCCCTTCCGGTCCAGGTATTCTTCCAGCAAGCCGATCTGAAGGCGCTTGACCCGGTGGGAGATAACCGTCAGGTCGTCCTGGCGCAGATTCAGCAGGAGGAAGGACAGGAGGTATGCGGTCACAAGGAAGGCGCCGAGGAAGACTATCCTCATGGAATTCGGCAGGATGAACCAGGATGCCGGAGCCAGGCGGCCGTACAGCCGGTCATCCCCGCGGATCGAAAAGAGCACGAGTTCCTCGGAACTCTCCGTGGAACCCACGGGGATGGGCTCGGAATCGAGACGGCCCGACCAGAGCTCGGCCACCTTGCGGACCAGCTCGGCCCGACCCTGTCTCGGAGCTCCGAACAGAAGCCCCCGGCCCTCCAGGAGGAGGAAGTCCTCGCCGACCGGAAGGGCCCCCACCTTGACCAGGTATTCCTGAAGCCCCGACCTGGCTACCTGGAACAGCGCCGTGCCGCGGTAGGCGTCGAAGGAGTCCCGGAAGGGGAAGACGTAGACGAAGGAATTGGAGGATTCCAGGATCCGGATCGCCCCGGGGCTCCCGTCGGGCACTCCCAGGACATCCAGCGGCGGATCTCCGTCCCCGTAGTTCCGGTAGACCTGCCGGAATTCCTCCCGGGTAAGGACATCCCCCTCGTAGGTGCTGAAATGGATGCGCCGTCCGTCCGTGTCCACCAAGCGGACGCCCAGGAGACCCGGTGTTTCCTCCGCCAGCCGGCCGAACGCGGAGGAGCGGTTAAAGATATCCTCGGAGCTTTGGTTGGGAAGGACGCTCCTGCGGACGAATTCCAGGGCCAGGATGGATTTGAACCGGCCGGCCAGGACGGAGTGGTAGGTTTCCGAATCCCGGGCTAGGGTATCCAGGGCCTTGTTCACGCCCGAGGCTACCCGGGGATTGTAGAAGCGGGTCTGGACCGCCTCGAAAAGCCCCGAGTATGCCAATACCGCGAATCCCGCGAAGAGGACTACGCTGATGAGCAGGCTCACGGAAGCTTTCTGGCCTATCGTCATCTGGTTCCTATTCCTGGAGGACCTTGCCCCGCGGCTATGCCGCGGCCGCTCGGGAATCGAGGCTCCAACCGAGGTTTCGACCCCTTCGTTTCAATATCGGCCGCCGCGGCGCGTATCCACACCCGAAAACCTGGGCACAGTATACTATTCCACGGGGTCCGGACAAAGGGCCTCCGGACCGAGATGGCCCCGGAACTTGCGACGCCCGGTCCCGCCGGCTATACTGAAGCCTCGAACGTACGGTTCCGCGAACCCGCCAAGGAGCCCGGATGAGAATACGCGACCTGAGCCTTAAATCCAAGGTGCTCACCATTACCTTGACGGGAATCGCCGTGATCGCCGCCCTGATAGCCCTGGTGTATATCGGGGATATCTCCGGGATGGCCTACACTTCCATCCTGGAGAAAAGCCGGATCATCGTCATGACCGCCGAAGCCGCCAGGGACTCCATGGCCGAAAAGCTCGCCCTGGGGGTGATCCGGGATCTCGAGGACCTGGCCGCCGAAGGGAATCGGGACAAGATCCTGGCGGCGGTGCCCGTGCTTTCGGCCATCGACGTAGCCGGCCGGAACGCTGAATCGAACCGGTACCTCCTGCGGGTGCCGAAGTTCGACCCCCGGAATCCGATCAACACCCCCGCCGGGCCCGAGGTGGAGGCCCTGAAAGCGCTGGAATCGGGAGACCTGGATGAGTACGTGATCCGGGATCGATTCCAGGTCCGGTACTTCCGTCCGATCCGCCTGACCCGGGAATGCTTGATCTGCCACGGGGACCCCGCGGGAACCGCGGATCCGGTGGGCGGAGTGCGGGAAGGGTGGAAAGCGGGGGAAGTACACGGAGCCTTCGAGATCATCAGCTCCCTGGGAGCCGCCTCCGAAGCGAAGACCCAGGCCATCCGCAACATCGCAGCCTTCACCCTGACCGTCATGGCCCTGCTCGGCGCCGGCCTCTTCCTGGTCGTCCGGCTGGTGCTCAGGCCCATCGGGGGATACGTCCGGGCCTTCGAACAGTCCGCGGGAGGCGACCTGACGGTCCGAGCCTCCGTGGGCGCCCGGGACGAGATCGGGCGGGTGGCGGACTACTTCAACGACTTCATCGGCACCCTGGAGTCCATGGTCCGGAGGGTGAAATCGGAGTCCGACGGCGTGGGCGCCATTTCCCAGGACCTGGCCGCCAGCTCCGAGGAGACCGCGGCCAGCCTCCACGAGATCCGGGTGAACACGGAGCACATGAAGGACAAGATCGTCCGCCTGGACGGGGAGATCTCCGAAAGCGCCTCCTCCGCCCGGGACCTCCGGGATTACATCGGCCGGCTGGCAGAGCTGATCGTGAACCAGGCCGCCGCCATCACCCAATCCAGCGCCAGCATCGAGCAGATGGGCGCGTCCATCAACAACATAGCCAAGACCGCGGAGGAAAAACTCCGCATCTCCACGGAGCTGGAGGCCACGGCCCAGGGCGGTCAGACGGAAATGGAGGAGACCGAGCGGGTCATCAAGAAGGTGGCGCAGTCCGCGGGGGTCATTCTTGAGATGATCGAGATCATCCAGGGCATCGCCTCCAAGACCAACCTCCTGGCCATGAACGCCGCCATAGAGGCGGCCCACGCGGGGGAGTACGGCAAGGGCTTCGCGGTGGTGGCCGACGAGATCCGTAACCTGGCGGAATCCAGCGCCGAGAGCGCCGCCCAGATAACCCATTCCCTGGGCGAAGTCACGGGATATATCAAGGTTTCCGAGGCGAGCACCGAGAGGACCGGAACCGCCTTCTCCCAGATCGTGGACAAGGTCAAGGACGTGGCGGACTCCATGGCGGAGATGAAGAACACCACCCACGAGCTGTCCCTGGGGGCCCGGGAGGTCCTGGAAGCCCTGGGTACCCTGGTGAGCACTACCGAGGAGGTCAAGGGATCCAGCCGGGAGATGAACGACCGGGTGGCGGCCATCTCGGACGCCATGGGCCGCATGTCCGACTACTCCTCGGAGACCAAGAACGGCATGGAGGAGATCACGATCGGGATCGACGAGATCTACAAGGCCGCCGAGGCCATCTCCCGGGCGGGCACGGAAAACTCCGAGTCCGTCCGTCGTTTGAGGGAACTGGTAGCCCGATTCAAGGTCGCCGAGGAAGCGGATCCCGCGGCCGCGGAAGACAGGCAGCCGGATCGGGAACGTTAGAAAGGAAGGCATCGCGATGAAAGACAGGTTCGGAGAACGAGTCGCCAAGGCCGCCGCCGCCATCCCCCCGGAATTCCGCCCCCGCAGCGCGGTCATCCTGGGCTCGGGGCTTTCGGGGATCGTGGAAGGGCTCGGTTACGAGGAGATACCCTATTCCGAGATCCCCGAGTTTCCGCGGCCCACGGTCCAGGGGCACAAGGGCCTTCTTTGCCTGTCCAAGGACGCGGCGATCCTGGCGGGACGCTTCCATTATTACGAAGGCCATCCCATGGACGACGTGGTCCTCCCGATCTTCTTCCTCAGTGCCCTGGGGGTGGAAAACCTCATCCTCACAAACGCCGCGGGGGGTATCAACACCAAGTACGTCCCCGGGGACCTGGTACTCATCCAGGACCACATCAACCTCATGGGGACGAACGCCTTCATCGGGCCGAACCCCGCGGGCCCCTCCGGCAAGCCCCTGGGGGAACGGTTCTTCGACATGAGCGAGGTCTACTCCAAGGACCTCCGCGCCCTGGCCTGGAGCTGCGCGGAAAGACCCCTCAAGGAGGGGGTATACGCGGGCCTGACCGGCCCCGCCTACGAGACCCCCGCGGAGATCCGCATGCTCAGGACCCTGGGGGCGGATCTGGTGGGCATGTCCACGGTGCCCGAGGCCACGGCGGCCCGGTACCTGGGCATGCGCATCCTGGGCATCTCCTGCGTGACCAACATGGCAGCGGGGATCAGCAAGACCCCCCTGGCCCACGCCGAGGTGGTCGAGGTCGGCAAGCGCGCGGAAGCTGAGCTCAAGGCCCTGCTCCTGAAGGTGCTCGCAAAGCTGGCATGACCGCCTCGGAGCGCCTGGCCGCCTCCGCCGCAGAGGCGCTCCGGGAGGCTATTGCCGACGCGGGGGGCAACGAGGTCTTCGCGGCGGGACGCCTGGACGAGGACGGCCTGGTCACGGAAATCACCGTGGCCGCCCGGGGGCGCAAGGACGAGGTCCTGGCCCTGGCCTCCTACCTCGACCGGGGGGACGTGATCCTCCACAACCACCCCTCCGGGGTACTGGAACCCAGCCGGGCGGACCTCTCCGTAGCCTCCTCCGTGGGGGAGAGGGGAATAGGCTCCTACATCGTGGACAACGAGGTGGAGAGGGTCTACGTCATCGCGGAACCCGCGCGCCGACGCGCCCTTGTGGCCCTGGACGAGGACGAGATCGCGGGGGTCCTGGAGCCCGGGGGAAAACTCTCCCAGCGCATCCCCTCCTACGAGCCCCGGGAGAGCCAGATCGGGCTGGCACGGCACGCGGTCCGGGCCTTCAACGAGGGCTTCGTCCTGGCCGCGGAGGCGGGGACCGGAGTCGGAAAGTCCTACGCCTACCTCCTGCCGGCCTTCGCCTGGGCGGCCCGCAACGGGGACCGGATCGTGGTCTCCACGGCCACCCTAAACCTCCAGCGCCAGCTCATGGACAAGGACATCCCGGTGGTGCGGGACCTCTTCCGCAAGAAGCTCAAGGCTGTGCTGGCAAAAGGCCGGGGCAACTACCTCTGCCGGAACCGCCTGGCCGAAGCCCTGGACGAGGAGGGCCTCCTGGCCGGGGACGAGCATCCCTTGCGCAGGATCGCGGCCTGGGCCGACCAGACCCCGACGGGGGACCGGGCGGACCTGTCGTTCTGGCCCGACGAGGAGACCTGGAGCCGGGTCCGCTCCGAGTCCGACGCATGCCTGGGCCTGCGATGCTCCCGCAGGGGGGACTGCTTCGTGCTCCGGGCCAAGCGGGAGGCGGCGGACGCCAACCTCATCGTGGCAAACCACCACCTGTTGTTCGCGGACCTGGCCGCCCGGATGGGCGGGGCGGGATACGAGGCGGCCGCGGTCCTGCCTCCCTTCCAGGCCCTGGTCTTCGACGAGGCCCATGCCATGGAATCGAGCGCGGTGAGCTATTTTTCCGAGGAGCTCACCCGGTTCTCGGTGCTCCGGTCCCTGGGGCGACTGTTCCGCACCAAGCGGGAGCGCCGGTTCGGCGCCCTGGTCCGGATCCAGAACCTGAAGGGTCTGCCCGCGGACCTCTTCGCCAAGGTGCCCGGGCAGATCTCGGCGGTGAGAGCCGCCGCGGACGACCTCGACGCCCGGACCGTCTCCTTCCTGTCGGCGGAACCCTCCCTCAGGGTCCGCCGGCGCGAGCCCGCCTGGGAGGAATCCCTGTTCACGCCCCTGTCGGTCTTGGAAAAGGCCCTGGTGGCCCTGGCCCAGCTCCTGAAGGACCTCTTCGATCCCCTGCCCGAAGAGGCGGGGGCGGATCCTTCGGTCTACGAGGCCAAGCTCATCCTGCGCCGCCTCTCGGAGCTGGCGGGGCTCTGTTCGAAATTCCGGGAGCCCCAGGAGTACCCCGAGTCGGTGCTCTGGGTTTCCCGGGAGAAGACCAGCAAGGGGGAACCCTTCGCCAAGTACACCGCGACGCCCCTGGACCTCTCGGGGATGATGAACGAGGCGGTCTTCCATCCCTACCGTTCCGTGATCTGCACCTCCGCGACCCTGGCCGTGGGGGGATCCTTCGAGTACTGGAAGCGCCGTGTGGGGCTGGCCCGTACGGAGGAGGAGGTGGAGACCGCGGTCTACCCCTCCCCCTTCCCCTACGAGGAGAACGCCCTGGTGGTCCTGCCGGACGACGCCCCGGCCCCGAACGATCCCCGCTGGCAGTCCTGGGTGGACCGGGCGGTGATACGGCTCCTGGAAGCCTCGGCGGGGCACGCCCTGGTCCTCTTCACCTCCTACGAGTCCCTGAGATCCTCCTACGAGGCCGCCCTGCCTCGCCTGGCCGAGCTGGGGATCACCGCCTTCCGGCAGGGCCAGGACGAGAGGGGACGGCTGTTGGACGCCTTCAAGGCCGACGCGGCCAGCGTCCTCTTCGCAACGGACTCCTTCTGGGAGGGGGTCGACGCCCCCGGGGATACCCTGCGCATGGTGGTGATCTCGAAGCTGCCCTTCCGGGTGCCCACGGACCCCGTCCAGCAGGCCCGGGCGGAAGCCATCGAGCGCAGGGAGGGCAATCCCTTCATGGAACTCTCCCTCCCGGAGGCGGTCCTTCGGTTCAAGCAGGGCTTCGGACGCCTTATCCGCCACTCCGAGGACCGGGGGGTCGTGGCGGTCCTGGACTCCCGGATCGTCCACAAGCGCTACGGAAGCCAGTTCCTGGAATCCCTGCCCCGCTGCCGCGTGGAGACCGGCCCCCTGGAGCGGATCCGCGGCGAGATAGCACGATTCTTCGCCACCGACGGCTCGTGATCCCCCCGCGCTGTTCACTGTCCACTGTCCACTGTCCACTGTCCACCGTTCGCGCTACACTATTCCCATGCCCGTCTTCCGCCTGGACAATCCTATCCAACACTACGACTGGGGAACACCCGACGCAATACCCGCCCTCCTGGGGATCGACAATCCAGGGGGAAAGCCCTGCGCCGAGCTCTGGATGGGCGCGCATCCCAAGGCTCCTTCCGTCGCGGAGACTCCGGAAGGCCGGATGCCCCTGGACCGGCTGATCGCCCGGGATCCTTCGACGATCCTGGGAGTCCGCGCCTCGGGCCGCTTCGGACCCGCCCTGCCCTTCCTGTTCAAGGTGCTATCCGCCGCCCGCCCCCTCTCGATCCAGGCTCATCCATCCAAGCTGAAGGCGGAACGGGGCTTCGAGAAGGAGAATTTCGAGTCCATCCCCTTGGACGCCCCGGAGCGCAATTACCGGGATTCGAACCACAAGCCCGAGATGCTGGTCGCCCTGGAGGACTTCGAGGGTCTGTGCGGGTTCCGTCCCATACCGGAGATCCTGCGCCTGATCAAGTCCGTGGCTCCCCGGGAGTACGAACGGATAGCCGGCCACCTGGAGCGCAACCCCGGAAAGGTGGAGCTGTCGGTCCTGTTCTACCGATTTATAACCTACTCCGCAAACCTGAAACGGGACCTGCTTTATTACACCGAACGCCGGATCCGCCGCATCCTGGAACACGAGCAGGATGAGGAAATCAGATCCGCCCTCACCTGGGTGCTCACCCTCATGAGGATCTACCCCGGGGACGTCGGCGCCCTGGCGCCCCTGGTCATGAACCTTTTCCGCCTCGCCCCGGGGCAGGGGATCTTCATCGGCTCCGGACAGATCCACGCCTACCTGCGGGGAACGGGTCTGGAGATCATGGCGAACTCGGACAACGTCCTCCGGGGAGCCTTGACGGCCAAGAACATCGACATACCCGAGCTCCTGTCCGTCCTCTCCTTCACCCCCGAGGGCGTCCGGATCCTGACTCCCCTCGAGGCCGGGGAATCCGTGGAGGAGTATCCCTCCGGAGCCGAGGAATTCCGGCTGGACAGGCTCCGCCTCGAACCCGGTTCGACGGCCCGGCGCAGACTGCCCGGACCGGAGATCCTGCTCTGCCTGGAAGGATGGGTGACTATATCCGAGGAGGCCGGAGGATCCGGACGCGGGAGTCTCGCCCTGGAACGGGGAGGCTGCGCCTTCGTGACCGCCGACCTCCGGGACTATTCGCTGTCGGGAAACGGTCTGGTGTTCCGGGCGGGGGTCACCGCGTGACGATCTGGGCGGACGCGGACTCCCTGCCCGCCCAGGTCCGGGAGCTTTTGGGTCGCCGGGCTTGCCCGGCGGGCCGGGCCCTGCCGGGAGAAGCCGGCTCCGAGGGATCCCGGGCGGAGATTCGCGTCGTATTCGCCGCCAACCGCCCCCTGGCCGTCCCCCCGGGAACGGAGCTACTCGTGGTGGAAGGAGGGGGGCCGGATGCCGTGGACTCGCGGATCGGGGCTTTAGCCGCCCCGGGAGACCTGGTCGTGACCCGGGACATCCCCTTCGCGGCCCGCCTGGCCGAGGCGGGTCTCACGGTGATCAACGACCGGGGCGACGAGTGGACGGCGGATACCGTCCGTGAGAGGCTGTCCCGGCGGAACTTCATGGCGGACCTGCGCTCCTCGGGCCTGGCCGAGATGAGCCGGTCCCGGGCCTGGGGCCCCCGGGAGAAGAAAGCCTTCGCGGATACGTTGGATAGGGTGTTACGGAGGGCGGTGAACAGTGAACGGTAAACGGAAGTACTATTCCTGACCCGGATGCATCATCCGCAAAGCGGGTTCGGTGAACCGAACTGGTGAATTCACTTCCGTCCACTGTCCACTGTCCACTGTCCACTGTTCACTGTCCACCGTCCACTGCCCCGTACTTGCCCGCCAGGTACTCGTACCTGGTCCGAAGTATGCCGTTCTTGTGCAGGGTCTCCGGGGTGTAGCGGATGGGGGACGAGAGCAGGGCTACGAGGCGGGCGGTCCTGTCCACGTCCAGCCGGGCTACGCTCGTACCGTAGAACCTACGGGCCGCGGCCTCTATGCCGAACACTCCCCTGCCCCATTCCGCCCAGGAAAGATAGATCTCCAGGATCCGTTGCTTGGAAAGGATCAGCTCCATCTCGACCGTGGCGAGAAGCTCCAGATACTTCCGCAGGTAACTCTTGAAGGGAACCAGGAAGAGGGTCCGTGCGGTCTGCATGGAGAGTGTGGACCCTCCGTACAGGGGGCGGCCCACCTGCTTGTTCACTTGCCGGGCGTAGAGGATGGCGTCCAGGTCCACCCCGTTATGGCTGTAGAACTTGCCGTCCTCCACGGAGACCACCATGCGGCGAGCCAGGACCGGCACCTTTGCCAGCTTGACGTTCCGCTGGGGCGCCAGCTTCCAGCCGTCCACCGCTGAGCGGTAGGCCATCAGCACCGTGACGGGGGGGTCGACGCTCCGGTAGACTAAAAGGAGAAGGGCCACGGTCAGGATATACCAGGCGTGGAACAGGACGGTCCAACGCCCCGCGGTCCGAAGGACTCCTCCCAAGACGGCCCGGGCCTTGAGGATCCGTACGCGGCTCGGCGGAGGCCGGGTCGATTCGGGCGGGACCGGTGCCGCGACGGGTTCCGGCGTCT
>JBGSPT010000392.1:0-3931 GCA_041738475.1 Treponematales bacterium | reverse complement strand
GGGCCATCCGCACGAGGCCGATGGACCCGGGGTCCGCCCCCGGGGGCGCCAGGGCCTGGGCGGTTCCGGTGGTTCCGTAGAGCATTCCCGCGGCCAGGACCGTAGCCGCCGTCCCCCATCGCCGTTCCCTCGGTCCCATTCCGCCCCCTAAATCGTCCCCGTTGTTGCCGGAAGTGCCGCATCTTGGTACACTCCCTGCCATGGCATCCCGTCACGACTACGATGAATCCAAGATCAAGACCCTGTCCTCCCTGGAGCATATACGCCTGCGGACGGGGATGTACATAGGAAGGCTGGGAACCGGAACCAACCCCGACGACGGCATCTACATCCTCCTCAAGGAGGTGGTGGACAACGCCGTGGACGAGTTCATCATGGGGGCGGGCCGGAGGATCGAGGTCCGGATCGAGGGCGGGAAGGTCGCGGTCCGCGACTTCGGCCGGGGCATCCCCCTGGGCAAGGTGGTGGAATGCGTCTCGGTGATCAACACCGGGGCCAAGTACAACGACGAGGTCTTCCAGTTCTCCGTAGGCCTGAACGGTGTTGGCACCAAGGCGGTCAACGCCCTGTCCTCCCGGTTTCGCGTGGTGTCCCACCGGTCCCGGAGGTGCCTGGAGGCGGTGTTCAAGCGGGGCCGCCTGGTATCCCAGGCGGAATCCTCCACCCGGGAGCTCGACGGCACCCTGGTGGAGTTCGAGCCGGACCCGGAGATCTTCGGGGACTTCGCCTTCAACATGGAGTTCGTGGAGAAGCGCTTCAAGAACTACGCCTACCTGAACACGGGACTGACCCTCTCCCTGAACGGCAGCGATTTCTCCTCCGAGAACGGCCTTCTGGACCTCCTCAAGGACGAGGTGGGGGAGGACACCCTATACGAGGTCGGGTGGTGGCGGGGGGACAAGATCGAGTTCGCCTTCACCCAAACGGGCAACTACGGGGAGGAAAACTTCTCCTTCGTGAACGGCCAATACACCTCCGACGGGGGCACCCACCTCTCGTACTTCCGGGAGGGCTTCCTCAAGGCGGTCAACGAGTACTTCCAGGCCTCCTACCGGGGGGAGGACGTCCGGGAGGGGATCGCGGCGGCCATAGCCGTGAAGCTCCAGAACCCCCTGTTCGAGAGCCAGACCAAGAACAAGCTGGGGAACGCGGAAATCCGCCCCTGGATCCTCCACGAGGTCAAGCGGGGTGTGGACGAGTTCCTGCGCCGCAACCCCCAGGCGGCCAAGCGCATCCAGGAGAAGATCGTCTCCAACGAGAAACTCCGCACGGAGCTGAACATCGTCAAGAAGGAAGCCAAGGAGGCGGCCAAGAAGATCGAGCTCAAGATCCCCAACCTCAAGGACTGCAAGTGCCACCTGGGGGACGGGGAGGCGGGGGACCGGAGCATGATCTTCCTGACCGAGGGAGCCAGCGCCGCGGGGAGCCTCGTGAGCGCCCGGGACGTCTACACCCAGGCGGTCTTCTCCATGCGGGGCAAGCCCGAGAACATGTACGCCAAGAAGCGCACGGCCATCTACAAGAACGAGGAACTGTACAACATGATGATGGCCCTGGGCATCGAGAACGATATCGAGGGCCTCCGGTACGCCCATATCATCGTCGCCACCGACGCGGACTACGACGGGTACCACATCCGGAACCTCCTTTTGACCTTCTTCCTGACCTATTTCGAGGAGCTGGTCGTCCAGGGCCGGGTCCACATATTCGAGACCCCCCTCTTTCGGGTGCGGAACAAGAAGGAGACCCGGTACTGCTACAGCCCCAAGGAACGGGACGAGGCGGTCAAGGCCCTGGGCGCCTCCGCGGAGGTCACCCGCTTCAAGGGGCTCGGGGAGATCAGCCCAAAGGAGTTCGGCCAATTCATAGGCTCGGACATCCGCCTGGTGCCCGTGGACGTCCAAACCCTGAAGGCCGTGCCCGGAGTCCTGGGCTTCTACATGGGCAAGAACACCCCCGAGCGCCGGGACTACATCATGAAGAACCTGGTCAACGACTTGTAAACCTCTTCTCGACTCACTACGGAGGACACGGAGAATAGATGGCCTACGTAAAAAAGCTCTTCGACGACAATTTTCTCTTCTACGCCTCCTACGTCATCAAGGACCGGGCCATTCCGGACTTGGACGACGGCCTGAAGCCCGTCCAGAGGCGGATCCTCCATACCCTCTTCGAGGCGGACGACGGGAAGTTCCACAAGGTGGCCAATATCGTGGGCTCCTGCATGAAGTACCATCCCCACGGCGACGCCTCCATCTACTCCGCCTTGGTGGTCCTGGCCAACAAGGAGCTCTTCATAGACCGGCAGGGAAATTTCGGGAACCTCTACACCGGGGACGAGGCGTCCGCGGCGCGGTACATCGAGTGCCGGGCTACCCCACTGGCCAAGGAGATCTTCCACAACCCCAAGATCACCGAATACGTCGACTCCTACGACGGCCGGAACAAGGAGCCCGTGGTCTTCCCTGCCAAGATCCCCGCCGCCCTGGTCCTGGGGGCGGACGGCATCGCCGTAGGCATGAGCACCAAGATCCTGCCCCACAATCCTGTAGAGGTCCTCCAGGCGGAGATCGACTGCCTCCGGGGCAGGCCCTTCCGGCTCTACCCGGACTTCCCCACCGGGGGCATCGCGGACGTGGGGGAGTACGAGGACGGTGCCGGCCGCGTCCGGGTCCGGGCCCGCCTGGACACCTCGGACCCCAAGCGCATTGTCATCCGGGAGCTCCCCTTCGGTTCGACCACCGAGAGCCTGATCGCCAGCGTGGAGGCGGCGGCCAAGAGCGGCCGGCTCAAAATCGCATCGATCAGCGACTTCACCACGGAAACCGTGGAGATCGAGATCAAGCTGGCCCGGGGGGTATATGCCCAGGAGACCGTGGACGCCCTGTACGCCTTCACGGAGTGCGAGCAGACCATTTCCTGCAATCTCCTCCTCATCAAGGACGGCCGTCCCACCCTGATGACCGTGACCGAGGTCATCCGCCACCATGCCAAACGCCTTGTCGGGATCCTCAAGGCCGAGCTCGAGCTGGAAGCACGGGAGCTGGCGGACGAGATACACGCCCGCACGCTGGAACGGATCTTCATCGAGGAGAGGGTCTACAAGGCCATCGAAAAGATGAGGACCCAGGAGGCGGTCCAGAAGGCGGTGATCGACGGCCTTAAGCCCTTCGCCTCGGAGATCCGGCGGGAGGTCACCGTCGAGGACGTGGAGCGGCTCCTCAAGATCCCCATCCGCCGCATCTCCCTCTACGACATCGAGCGGGCCAAGGCCGAGATGGCCCGCCTCCTGGCCCGTCTGAGGGAGGTGAAATACCACCTGGCCCACCTCACGGACTACGCCGTGGACTTCCTCACGGGGGTGATGAAGAAGCTGGAACCCGAGTGGAACCGAAAGACCGAGCTTGCGGGGTTCCGGAAGGTTGACGTGAAGGAGGCGGCCCGGCGGGATGTCGCCCTGCGCTACGACGGGCAGACGGGCTACCTCGGAACCTCCGTGTCCACCGGGGACGCCCTCTTCGACGTCTCGCCCTACGACAGGATCCTGGCCCTGCGCCGGAACGGGATCTATACGGTGTTCCCCGTGCCGGAGCGGGTCTTCGTGGACCAGGGAATGCTGTACTGCGGCATCGCGGAAAAGGAACTGCTGGCGGATATCGTCCTGACCCTGGTGTATCGGGACGCCGAAACCGGCTACCCCCATATCAAGCGCTGCCGAATCGAGGCGTGGATCCTCAACAAGGATTACCCGCTGATCCCCGAGGGGGACCAGATCCTCTGCTTCACCACCTCGACCAAGGGGATCCTGTCCGTGAAGTACGCTCCCAAACCCAAGACCCGGATCCTGCAGGAAAAGTTCAAGATCGAGGACTACGGGGTGAAGGGATTGAAGGCCCGGGGAGTCCGGCTCGCCGCCCGGGCGGCCCTGGCC